>NZ_JBVHEH010000025.1:0-130121 GCF_055562955.1 Kitasatospora sp. NPDC015121 | reverse complement strand
CGGTTGCTCACCGCCGAACAACGCGTCGCGCTGATCGCGAGAGATAAAGGCTGTGCGTTCCCCGGATGCACGTGTGTGCCCGCCTGGACCGATGCGCACCATATCCGGCACTGGGCCAACGGCGGTCCGACCGTGATGAACAACTTGGTCCTGCTGTGCCGTTCACATCATCGGTTGATGCACCGCAAATCCGGGTTCGTCGGCAAATGGGAGATCCAGATCGGGGTCGACAACAAGCCGTGGTTCATTCCGCCGCCGTCGATCGACCCGCAGCGGCACCCGCGGCCGGCAAACACCACCTTCAAAACCTGAGAAGAACTCGGGCACAACCGAACATAGCCGAGCACCGCATCGAAGAAAACCTCGATGCGGTGCCAAAAGACATGCTCAGCCCAAGTCGGCGACAATCCGCTCGGCGAGTGGCCTTGACGAAGCCGGATTCTGGCCGGTGTAGAGCTTGCGGTCCACCACGACATAAGGCGACCACGCCTCAGCCTTCGAGAATTTGCCGCCCAATTCGCGTAGCCGAGTTTCAAGCAGCCACGGAGCCTTGTCCGCCAGACCAGCCTGCGTCTCCTCTTCGTTGGTGAACGCGGTCAGCTGATAGCCGTCGAACAGCCAGCTTCCATCGGATCTCTGGGCCGGCAGGAGTGCCGCCGGCGCGTGACAGACCGCCGAGACCACCTTGTCCGCGTCCAAGAAGTTCACGAGAAGCTCACCGAAGGATGCCGACACCGCAAGATCCTCCATCGGGCCGTGTCCACCCGGTACAAAGACCACGTCGTAATCGGCGGCATCGGCATTCTCCAGAATCTCCGGCGAATCGAGCACCGGCTGCAGATCGGCGATGTACTTGCGCAAACGGTCGGCACCTTCTTGCCCGCCGTTCACCTCGGGCGCCAGGCTTCCCTCGTCCACAACGGGAGCTTTACCGCCAGGCGTCGCGATCACGATGTCGTAGCCGGCGTCGACGAAAACGCGATGCGCCTCGACCAGCTCTTCCGCCCAGTACCCGGTCGGGTGGGGTGTTCCGTCCTTCAGCGTCCAGTGATCTGCAGAAGTGACCGCAAACAACAGCTTTGTCATCGCGCAACCTTTCGTCGGTAACAGGAACCCAGTGGTGACAAGACACCATCGTCAAGGCCCGATCAATGAAACAACGTCCAGTCAGTGCAACACGCAGTCCTTGTGAGAATTCCTCACCACCGCAGAATCACGTCACCCACTAGGTCCCGATCGGCTTGCCGAACAGGCCTGCGACGAGTTCACCAACCGCATCCACCCAGACTGGCCAGGTCCTCTGATCAAGCGCCATAGATCCAGCGTCGAAGGTGCTGCATCCCTGTTGGGCAGGGACACCAGCGAACCGATCACGAAGCCACAGTAGAGCACTCGGCAATGCGACGACTTCCATGCTGACGTGCTCACTGAAGTGGTCTCTGGTGTAAACGACACTCGCAGAAGGATCTTGGCAATAGGTGTCGACAAGCTTGTTCACCGGGCCCACAGGCACCAACCAGTCGGGATTCGACTGATAGATGTACATCGGCACATCAGGAACCGACTTGCCCATGGCAGCTCGGGAGAGCGCGGCTCTCACCGTGGGGTGTTGGACGGGATCTCCCGGGACATCGAGGAAACCTTTGATGTTGAGGAAGGGCACTGCAGCCGACGTCCAGAGCATGCACAGGTTGTCCTTGGCAGCGAAAAGCGCTCGGCCGGCGGGGTTTATGTGCTGATCGATGAAGCCGGCAAGTTCCGAATCCTCTCGGCTCACTCCGATGACACCGGCAGCGACGATCCCGGCCCCTAGAGCGTTGTTGGCATTGTCGAGCAAAGCGCCGAGATCCGCGGCAACACCACCTTCGGCGACTCCGACGATGTTCAGTTCCGGCGCGTACGCCTGCCGTATTTCAGCTGCGTGACCGGTAGGAATCGATCCACCCGAGTATCCGAGCAGCCCTACGCGAGTTGACCGCCCTTGCAACTCCATGGGTTCGAAGTTCTCAGCGGCACGAATACCGTCGAGCGTGATCCGGGCCGCTACGGGGCCGGAGGCGAAGGAAGAATTGGGTCCCTGATGATCGGGGACCGACAATGCCCAGCCCTGCGCCAGCGCTGCCTGCACTTCGAGGAACTGAGTCCCACCGGTCGCAGCGCCCGTCACCAGCCACGGCAACGCGCCTTGCTGCATGACATACGAAGGTGCGCAGTAGCTTCCGAGTGAATCCTCTGCCATCTGAAAGGACAGCAGCGGACGCGGCCCTCCATCGTGCGTGTCGCCGCGTGGCTTGATCACTGTGGTTACAGCTGGAATCGCTTCACCTGCAGCATTATTGGATCGATACGAGATCTGCCACGCATCCACGTTGGCCGGAATCAGATTGAGAGTACCGAGATTAACCGCACGGGCGGCAATGATCTCACCCGGCTCCCTGGCTTCGACGACCCCGACAGGCGGTTCGTAGAAGGCCTGGTCCAGTTCAGGCAATGGCGGTGCAACCGCAGGCGGCAGGGCAGGCTGGACCTGAACTTGGGTGGGAACACCTTCGTCCGGCGCCGCTGAGGCAGGTGCCGAAAGTCCGATCTGCCCGATTACTGCAATCACGGCAATAGCCAAGCCCCCGCGTTGTCGGTCAGTTGTCCAGCGTCGTCCCATACCAATTCCTCCCCGGAAAAGCACAGATTGCCTTGTGTTGCCGCAGTTCTCGTCACGAGCACACAAGTTAGATGCGAGTGTCTAACATAGTGAGGACGAGAGTAGAGCGTTGTGGGCTGGATTACAATCCCCTGGTGTTCGTGACCTATTCGCCGGCACGAAGGGGTGCGTCGTCAATCAACGCATTCAAGAGCACCGTCATCAGATCGACCAGTACCGACACAGGAGGACGAGGCTCCGTAGTGCTCCACTGATGCACCAGCGCGGTAAGCGCGCCGATGAAGGCGGTGGACGCCCATCGGTAACCACCCGGCGGTTCGTAATCGTCGCCCACAATCCCTTTGATGATCGATTCGAAAAACGTTGCCCAGACCGAACGTTGGTCCACGCGATGCTTTTCCACGCGAGGACTGACACCTACGACGTCGATGAAGGCAACGTGTGCGCGTCGTGGGTCACTTCCGACCGACTCGACGAAGGCGGCCATGGCCGTTGCCGCCTTGTCACGGAGATTGACCGAAGGCTCCGCATCGAGTGCGTCGACCATTGCAATTCTGGCGTCGAGTTGAATCTGGTCATACAGCGCGAGGAGTAGATCCTCGCGACTGCCGAACTCGTCGTAGAACTGCCTTCTGGCCAGACTCGCGGACGCACAAATGTCTGCCACCGAGCTTCCGGCATACCCCTTGTCTGCGAACACGCTGAGAGCAGCATTCAAGAAGAGGGAACGGCGTTCGGCCTTGCGAGCCGCGACCGACCTTCCGCCATAGTTTCTGTCCGTTTCAGCGATTGCCACGCCTGCCAGAGTATGCGGCATCGTGCCCCACACAAAACGCATCTGACCTGCTGCGTAGTTCCTTCACCACCACCACTGACGCACTGACACGGCAGCTCGATCAAGCCAATACGAATGCCACGGCAAAAAGAGTCCAGGCGGCCGCGAGAACCGTCGACGCAGCGGTAACGACCCCAGTCACCGCAGGTCGAGTACTGCGGTTGCGTGCCGCGATGATCCCGATCGTCATCAAGGTCAGCGCCATCAGGAATGACAAAACCACGATCTTCATCAGCAACCCCTTCGACGTCGGTCAACAGAACCGGAGACTATTTAGATAGTACACAAATAGATCGTGCATTAATCAAACTACGAATCCGTCAGGGAGTTCTTGACAAATTTCGAGAGGGCCTGTCAGGCTAGTCCTGACGAAAGGAGAACTTCTCATGGAAGACCTGATCGAACGCGCCCTGACTGCGAAGGTCGAGACCGCCGCGATCGCTACGGTCAACGCCGCTATCACCGAGGCCGGCACTCAGGCAGACAAGATTGTCGGAACGGACCCTTTACCTGGCAGCCCTGAGTGGGAGGCGGAACAGGACACCGATATCCCGGCGCAGCGTCAGATGGCGTGGCAGTTGGCCTGTTTCCGGATTCAGCTCGCAGCGGGTATCGATTCGACGGCAAGCGTCATGAGCCTGCGTAGATTCGGCGCAACGTGGACAACCATAGGCCGGGCGGCCGGAATGACTCGTCAGTCCGCGCATGAACGGTGGGGTCGACGCGTCGCGGACATGCTCGATCCTTATGGAGTAGGAATGCCGCCCATGGTTCCTGACGACGATCCGTCGCAGGCGTGACCACTCATCGCAGATCCGGGAGTAGTGCATCCGCCTTCGCGACCAGAACTGCACGCTCACGCTCGTTCCCGGCCAGCCGAGCGGCTTCGAGGAGTTCGGTCCTAGCCTCCTCGGATCGGCCGAGCTGACTGAGCAACTCGCCTCGAACGCTCGGAAGCAGGTGGTAACCGGCTAACTCACCTGAAGCGACAAGCTTGTCGACGAATTCGAGCGCCGGGGCCGGACCGTAGGCCATCGATACCGCCGCCGCATGATTGAGGTCGACCACAGGTGAGGGTGCCAGTTGCGCCAAAGCCTCGTAGAGGATGACGATCTTCTTCCAATCGGTGTCCTCGAAAGTTGCTGCTCGCGCGTGGCATTCGGCGATTGCGGCCTGCAAGCCGTACGGGCCGCGTCCACGCCCGACGGCGTCAGCCCGTTCCAGCGCCGCAAGTCCCCGTGAGATCTGTAGGCGGTCCCACCGAGTCCGGTCTTGGTCGGCCAGCAGAATGGGCTCACCCGTCGAGGTAGTCCTGGCACCGAATCGTGAAGCCGTCAGCTCCATCAACGCGACGAGGCCGTGCACCTCGGATTCCCCCGGCACCAGCTCGGCCAGTATCCGCGCGAGCCGCAGCGCTTCTGCACTCAGATCCGCACGCATCCACTCGTCCCCTGAACTGGCTGCATAGCCTTCGTTGAACACCAGGTACAGCACTCCGAGTACGGCGCCCAACCGTTTCGAAAACTCTTCTCGCCCTGGAACTTCGAATACCGCTTTCGAAGCAGTCAATGTCTTCTTCGCGCGCACGATTCGCTGCTGCACCGTCGCTGTCGGCGTCAGGAACGCTTTGGCGATCTCGTCCGTGGTCAACCCGCCCACCACCCGAAGAGTCAAAGCTACCTGCGCTTTTCGATTCAACACGGGGTGGCAGGCGATGAACATCAGCCGAAGGACGTCGTCGTCGATGCGATCTGGATCCCAACTGACGTCGTCGAAGTGCGAAGCGTCGTTCTCGAGTTCGCGCGCAAAGTGGGCGTAGCGCTCGTCCAACCTCTCACGTCGTCGCCACCCGTCAATTGCCCGTCGTGTCGCAACAGATGTCAGCCAGGCAGCGGGATTTCGCGGAACCCCGGTGGCAGGCCACTGCTCGACGGCTTCGAGCAGAGCCTGCGCGGCCAGGTCCTCGGCAAGATCGAGATCTCCGACGGTGCGAGTCAACGTGGCGACGATCTTCGCGGATTCGATTCGCCAAACCGCGTCGACAGCCTTTCTCGTTTCCTCTCGCACCGCCTCGTCGGTCATGGTTCAGCCTGCGACCGGGCGATCGGTACCGAGTTCTTCGCGCCAGCCGGCCTCTTTCTGGATGTACTCGTTGTCCTGATCGAAGTCCGACATCTCACTCACCCGACGCACCTCGAGCTTGCTTCCCGGCCCGAGGGGGCATCGCTTCGCCCATTCCAAGGCTTCGCCTTTGGTCGACGTCTGAATGATCCAGAATCCCGAGAACAACTCCTTCGTCTCCCCGTACGGGCCGTCGGAAACCAGCGGAGGATCGGATTCGAAATCGACGATGAATCCCTCCTCCATGGCCAGTCCCTCACCGGCCAGCAAGACACCTGCCTTGATCAGGGACTCGTTGTACTGCCCCATCGCAGCGATGATCTCGTCGAAGTCCATGTCCTTGGATGCTTCGATGGCCTCGTCGGTGGAACGCATGATCAGCATGTACTTCATGGGAATCTCCTTCGTTTGTGGGCCGTTCCGTTCGGCCCCTCTGCCTACACGTCGAACGGCACACTCACCGATCGACAAACTTCCGAAAATAATTTTCCGAGGACATAACCGCCGGTCGAGATACGCTGCCCACGGTATCGGCAGACGAGCCGTCGGGCCGGTCAGAAGTCGAGAAATCCCGGCACAACTTCACGTACGAGCCCAGTCGCGTCGGTGCTCCCGTAGAAATACACCGACCCGTAACCGAATAGGTACTCCTCTACGAACTCGGGGTGGGACTCGTCAACTACCGGCCACCCCTCCTCATTGATCTGGAACAGGAAACTGTGTCCGTCCGCCTCGACGGCAGTGGCGTAGGACGGTTCGTTCTGGATGAGCACCGGTTGCGGAGCTATCCGCACCAACGGCACCACGTCGTCCTCCGAGGGAATCCTGATCAACGCCGCACTGCCCAGGCCCCCGTGGGTGCCCGACGGTTCCGCACTTCGCGATGACGGTGGGTGCAACACAGCCCGGACCCCGATGTTCGGGTATTCGAGGTCGTCGTCGCCGATGGTGAAACCTCGACGGATGAAAACCGAAAGCTCTCGCTCACCGAGCCACCGCGCCGTGTGTGCCCCGAGCGTCAAGAGATACTGATGTGTCTGCAAAATCGGCTGAGCAGCGAAAACCTGCGGCGGGCGTCCACCGATCCTGGCCCCAACTTCCGAATCGCTCGAACCCACCCCGAGATGTACTCTGTCCACCGGCGCCATCCTAGGGAGATCCGACGGGTGTCGGACAGAGGCTCCCCGATTTCCTACAAACCACCGGTGCCGCAAGCCCATGCAAGCTCGATGATGGGTGCATGACAACATTTCCCACTATCGACCCCGAGCTCGCCGCAGCAATCTCCATGTTGCCGAATATCGACATCACGGACCTCCCCAGCGCTCGGACCATGTTCGACGGGCTGATCCGCACCATGTTGGCCGACCGGTCATTCGACGGAGTCGCGCTTCGCGAACTGTCCGTGCCTGGTCGAGGCAGCGATCCGGAGGTCCCGATTCGCTTCTTCACTCCGGATAACGCCGCCGGCCCTGTGCCTGTCCTTCTCTGGATCCACGGCGGCGGATTTGTCGTCGGCACAGCGGAATCCAGTGACCCTTTCTGCATCCAGGTGGCACGCGAACTCGGATTCGCAGTTGCCAGCGTGGAGTACCGCCTCGCTCCTGAGACGCCTTTCCCCGGCCCCCTCGACGACTGCTACGCCGCCCTCCTCTACATCCACTCCCACGCCGAGGAACTAGGTGTAGATCCCGACCGCATAGCAGTCGGAGGTCAGAGCGCGGGTGGCGGACTTGCCGCAGGCACGGCACTGAAAGCCCGCGACGAGGGCGTTGTACCCGTGGCATTCCAATTCCTCGAAGTCCCAGCTCTCGACGACCGCCTGGAAACGGTCTCGATGACGAACTTCGTCGACACACCAGGGTGGACCCGCCCCAAGGCCATCCTGTCGTGGAACTACTACCTCGGCGAGTCGTATTCAGGCCCCGAAGATCCTGACGTTTCTATTTACGCTGCACCGTCCCGGGCCACCGACCTCACAGGTCTGCCGCCGACCTACCTCGCCGCCATGGAACTCGACCCGCTCCGCGACGAAGGAATCGAATACGCCCTTCGGCTGCTGCAAGCGGGAGTCAGCGTGGAATTGCACTCGTTCCCCGGAACCTTCCACGGGTCGGGATTTATCGCGACCGCAGCGGTCAGTGAAAGGGGTGCCGCCGAAGCCCTCACTGCGCTCCGGAAAGGGTTGCATTCGCTGTCACCGGTCTCGTAGCGTTGCAAGATGCAAGGACTGATGTACCGGCTTGCCGAGCTCGACGCAGACTCGGCAGGCCTGGTACGTGTGATCGACTACTTCGACTCCCTCGTACGTCACGGCGCCGACACGGCGTCCCTGCTGCGCGCAAGCGCACAGTTGGCGGATTGTGTTGCGGGTATCGAGATCGTGGAACACGGTCGCAGCAAGAAGAACTTGCGCCGTTGTGACCCGCGCGGCCGATGGTCACCCGAACCTCAGCTCCCACCGAGTATGGCCAGAGACATCGCTGTAGACGATGAAGTTCTCGGGACGGTATGGATCGAGCGAGCCGGGACGAGCTTGCCGCTCGACGAAATGCTGGTGGACCGGATGGCCTTGACCGCCGCGATAATCCTGCAACCACGACGGTTACCTACCGTGGCCGAGCACAGTCGAAATTTGTTGTTCCCGATGGATGAGCTCGCGGTGCTCACCTCGTGTGCCGGTCTCGGTATCGAACCCCATACACCAGTCCGTGTAGTGGCAACCAAGGCAGTCTCAGACACAGCTGACAGCAGTGCACGCCTTGTTATTTCGCAAGATTGCACACCTGGCAAAGCCGCTGGGATAGAAGCTGATGGCGAGTATCTGAATCTCGTGGCGGGTTCGTTCGCACCGACACCCGAGCTGTCCGAGGCAGCGCTCTCATCCTCCGTCCGCGCCGGAATATCCTTGGCCGCAGCCGCTTCCGAGGTGCATACCATTGTCGCCACTGCACGATTCGCTCGTACACAGGCGTCAGCGACAACACCGATCGTGAACGCCGACGATCTCGGCGCCCTCAACCTCCTGGCCCCGGGAGCGCGGATTGATCACTCCAGGATTCCGGATCTAGTTCTCGCCAAGGAGATCGGCAGTACCAGACAGGGATTCGAACTGCTGGAAACCTTGAGGACATATCTGCGATCCGGAACATTGAGGGCCGCAGCCGATGCCATGCATCTTCATCACAGCAGCGTCGCGCACCGATTGTCGAAGCTGTCCCAGCACGTCGGATTCCACGTCGACACCCTCGAGAACCGAGCACGCGCAACGGCCATGATGCTGGTCCTCGATGGCGGATAACGCCCACCCCGCATCTCATGCGCTACGCAGTCGTTGACGATCTTTCGCGTTCAGCGAGCGCCACAAACGGCGCAAGCGCCGGATTCGGATTATCCGGGCGGTAGGTCACTGCAACGTCGAGAGTTGTTTGCTCACCGGCGATCTCACATAGATGTATACCTGGGATCCGGAGCATCCGTGCCCTACCCTGGGGGATCGGCGCAATACCCACCCCATCCGCGACGGCGTGGAGCACCTGCTCGTCGTCAGCTTCGAAGCGAACGATATCCGGAGTGCTGTTCGGCCAAAGTTGTTCGAGCGTATGGGAATACATTCCCGGTGCATTCTCCTCCGGCCAGAACACAACGGGGACGTCCACCAGATCTCCGAGTTCGAGTGTCGCTCGGCCCCCGAATGGATGGTCTACAGGAACCGCAACCAGTATCGGTTCCGAATCGAGGACGATCAGGGGAAGTTCGCGATCGCCGTCATCGAGTGGCGGGCGCACAACCGCGATGTCTACCGCTCCGCTTCGGACGAGATCAACTGTCTGCGCTGAGGTGCCACGATGGACGACGACCTCCACGCCCGGGTACAGCTTCCGATAGGTGCTGACCAGATCCGCGACTGCGCCGCCTGCCCACGAGCGGGTGTACGCGATGCGCAGTTCCCCATCCACACCGCGCGCGGCCAACCGAATTCGTTCGACCGCCCGGTCCGCACACCCGAGCAAAAAGCGCGCCTCTCGTACCGCTACCCGGCCGGCGTCGGTGAAGGTGAACTGTGGACCACGACGATCCACCAACGGCACCCCGAGTTCGCGCTCGAGCACCTTGATCTGCTGACTGAGCGCCGACTGCGCTACGTGGACGTTCGCTGCGGCGCGAGTGAAGCTGCCGTGATCCGACAGAGCGATCAGATAACGGGCGCGCTGCAGGTTCATACGGCGATTATAAGAAGAACAGATGGTCGTGTCACTACTTGGTCTTGGACACGGCATTACCTGAGGTCGGAGGATCGAGTTCACGGAAGTTCCACCGCTTGTCTTCCGAAGAATTGTCACCCGATCGATCACAAGGTTGCACATGAACCCCCGAACACTGACGGAACCACGCGAACCTGCAACAGATGCGAGGCTTCTCGACGCCCTCGCGGAGATCGTCGGCCAAGCGCACGTCCTCACCGATCCCGAACTGATCGAGGGCTACACACGCGACTGGACCGGACGTTGGATCGGCGACGCGATCGCGGTCATTCGACCGGGCAACACTTCCGAAGTGTCTGCGGTGCTTCGAGCCTGTTTCGACGCGGGGGTTCCCGTCACACCTCAAGGCGGAAACACCGGACTGGTCGGCGGCGGAATCGCCTCGGCTGGGTCCGTGGTGCTGAGCACCAGACGGCTCGAGACGATCGAATCCGTCGATCCCATCGGCCGGACAATCGCAGCCGGCGCCGGCGTGACCGTTGCCCGCGCCGACCTTGCTGCCTCTGCACACGGACTTCGATTCGGAATCGACTTGGCATCAAAGGAATCGGCGACACTCGGCGGCATCGTCGCGACCAATGCCGGTGGAACACGCATGGTCCGATACGGAAATACACGGGCGCAGATCCTCGGCATCGAGGCAGTACTCGCCGACGGTTCCGTCCTGAGCAGGTGGACGCCACTCGTCAAAGACAACGTCGGCTACGACATTCCAGGGCTACTCGCCGGCAGCGAGGGAACTCTTGCCGTCATCACCAAGGTCTTGATGAAGCTGGTCACCCCCGCGACCGACACCCAGGTTGTGCTCGCCGGTGTGCGCGACGTCGATCAAGCGCTTCATTTGTGTAATCGCGTGCGTCAGAGCGGATTGACCGTCGAAGCCGCCGAGATCATGACTGACGACGGCATCTCCCTCGTTTGTGCACACACCGATGCACGTCGCCCGTTCGGCACCCCTTCACCGATGTACACACTGATCGAGGTTTCGTCGCCGCGCGAGACGGAAGAGTCACTCCTGGAGGTTCTCTCCGACTCTGCCGATCTCATCGAGGACGCGACTGTAGAGCCTGGTCCGGCGCGGAAGCTGTGGACCCTGCGGGAAAGCCACACCGAAAGCATCAGCGCTTCGTCGACGACGCCGGTGGTCAAACTCGACATCTCCGTCCCCCTGTCCGTGATGGGAATGTTCATCGAAAGCCTCCGAGAGACGTTGGCCGATCGTTTCCCCCTCGTTCGACCAATCCTGTTCGGGCACTTCGCCGACGGAAACATTCATGTGAACCTTCTGGATGCCGAGCCGAGGGTCGCCCACGAACTGACCGATACGGTGTTCCGACTCGTCGCCGCCCACCATGGAAGCATCAGCGCCGAGCACGGGATTGGTCGCGCGAAGTCTCCGTGGATATCGCTGGGGCGCACTGAGGCCGACATCGCCGTAATGCAGTTGATCAAATCGTCCTGGGATCCACGTGGAATCCTCAATCCTGGAATACTGTTGCCCGAAGAGGTGTAAGCAAAGGGGACTCGTGCAGGATCTTTACGTCGTCACTCATCCTCATGCCGAACACACCGCAAGGGATGTGGTCGGGGGTTGGCACAATTCGGTTCTCACGCCCGCCGGCAGGCGCGATGCAGAATTGATCGCCGAAGAGTTGAAACGTCGACGCACAGGAACTTCGCGCCCGATCCGCATCACCTCGTCCGACCTCGAACGATGCTCTGAGACATCCGCAATCATCGCCCGGACACTCGAAGTTCCGGCGACAACAGATTCTCGATTGCGCGAAATCAGCTTCGGAGAAGCGGAAGGGCGACCGAACTCCTGGCTGGCCCAGCGGCAGGTTCCGGCTCCCGACGACAACCGCCTCGATCACCGTGGCCCCGTCGCCGGTGCCGAGACCCGCCGCGAAATCGCGTCGAGGGTCGGCGAATGCGTTCACGAATTGATGACCGACCTCGACCACGATCACATCGTCGTAACACACGGCTTTGCACACACATTCGTCATCTCCGCCTGGTTGCAGATCCCCGTCGAAGCCACAGGGTTTGCAACCTTCGCGACCACACCCGGTGCAATCACCCATCTCCGACACGACGACTACTGGCGCAACCGAACCCTCGCGCAACTAGCCGATACGTCCCACCTGGACTGTGGCACGATGTCCTGATGCGCCATGTCTCCGACGACGAACGCCGTGCACGCATGGGCATACGTCATGCGCTGGCTCCCGCATTCCTCGTCGATTCTCCCGAAGCTGCGACCAAGGCCATGACAGTGCTTCACGCCACCGAGTCGGCGACGGTCTACCTGTCCTGCTGGGCGAGGGTTCGGTCGTTGGACGCCGCCGACGTCGACCGCGCCCTGTACGAGCAGCGAAGCCTCGTGAAGCAATTGGCAATGCGCCGCACACTCTTCACTTTTCCCCGAGACTTGCTGCCGGCCGCGTGGTCGAGTGCGTCCGCCCGGGTCGCCAACACCGAGCGTGCTCGAATGTCCAAGGACGTAGTCAAAGCCGGACTCGCCGTCGACGGCAACGACTGGCTCGATCGCGCACGCTCCGAGGTACTGTCACTGCTGGCCGATGCGCCTGAAGGGCTTTCAGCAGTCGACGTCCGTCAGGCGGTGCCGATGATCGATGTGAAGGTCGAGGGTTCGGCAGGTGAAATCTGGTCGGCACCCAGGGTTCTCACTCATCTCGGGGCCACCGCAGACATCATGCGCGGCACCAACACCGGACGCTTCCCCACCTCGCGCCCACTGTGGACTCTCACTGGGCACTGGCTCGACGACGCCCCGGTCGCTCTCGAATCCGTTGACGTCGAACCCGCAGACGGATACCGAGAAATAGTCCGACGCTGGCTCTACACCTTCGGGCCGGGGACGGAAGACGCCATCGTCTGGTGGTTGGGCTCGACGAAGACGGTCGTCCGGGCTGCCCTCGCCGAACTCGATGCCGTTGCAGTCACACTCGACGGCGGTGGCACGGGCTGGTTGCTGCCGAACGACGTCGCGGAGGTAGCGGATCCAGGTCCTTGGGTGGCGCTCCTGCCCGTGCTCGACCCGACGATCATGGGCTGGAAGGGCCGCGACTTCTATCTCGGACCGCACCGCAACCAACTCTTCGACACCCGCGGCAACGCCGGTACCAGCGCATGGGTCGACGGCCGCGTCGTGGGCTGCTGGATCCAGGACGAAGCCGGGGCCGTCCACCTGCGCCTCATCGAACCCGTGTCAGCGTCTGCGCGGCGCTCTCTGGAGGCCGAGGCGGCCCGACTCACCGACTGGCTCGGCGGCGTCAAAATCGGTACCGGGTATGTCTCACAAGCAATGAAGCAAGACGTTCCAGAACCTTCCGCCGGCACGAGGCGCCGATGACCGCAGCGAAAGTCGCGAACCACAAATAACGTCAGATCCCGATTGCCAGATCGTCGATATCCGCAAGTGTGCCGCCATTTTCGAGGATGCTCGTGTAATTCCGAAGTCGATTCTGATCGATCTCGGTGGTGCTCACTCCGCGCTTCCAGTACCCGAAGACAACCACGTTGTCCTTCGTCAGGCCGATGGTCTTACGGAAATGCGCTCGGATGGAACGCATCTCATCGCGCTCCCCGGCTCCCCACACTGCGTAGTCTCCTGGGTTCTCGAGTTCGAGAGCGTGCTCGGCGAGACGCCCTTCCACGTGGTGCAACTCCAGGCCGGGAATCACGGGCAGTTCCGCGAAAGCCCCTGCGTCACCGGTGGCTACCCAACCGACGCCGGTCAGTCCTTCCGGCCACTGTAGCAGGATCGAATAGAGGGCAGGTATCGCGGTGTCGTCGGCGAACAGCGCGACGCGGCGACCAGCGACCTCGGGAACGAGGAAGTGCGGGCGGGGACCGGTGAGCGAGAACGAGTCACCCACACGAATGTCGGCTGCCCACTTCATCATCGGACTGGTGTGGCCGTGCAGCACTACGTCGAAGGTCATCGAACCGCTCGACGCGTCGAAGGTGCGCACGGTGTAGACGCGAGAGACGTCGCCGAACTTCGGACCGAGCTGGATGCGGAATGCGACGTTGGGACGCAACCAATTCGGGTCTTCCGCCGACGAAGTCAAGTGGACGGTGATGCGCGAGATGCTCTCGGTCGGCCGTTCGACGCGTTCCACGACAGCGACCACGTCGTTGAGGCCACGGTCGTGGTCTTCGCCGCGTGGCGCGTTCACCGACGCAGAGGACGAATTTTCTTCGTTTCGGGCTTCTTCGGGGCGAGGTGAGGTTGTCATCGATTTCTCCTGATCGTGGTTTCAGTTTTGGACGGGTAGCTGACTGACAGGTCTGTGGTCACGCGGAACAACAAGTGGCCGTCCGGTTTCCGGATCTTCGAGGACAAGAGCCTCGAGGTCGAACACTTCGCGCAGCAACTCGGGGGTGAAAACCTCCGAGGCACTGCCCTGCATGACTATTTTTCCGGACCGCATCGCGACTACATGCGTGGCATATCTGGCCGCGAGGTTCAGGTCGTGGAGGACTGCCACCAATGTTCGACCGGACTGATGAAGTTGGGAACACAGGTCGAGAACTTCGATCTGGTGGGCGATGTCGAGAAAAGTGGTCGGTTCGTCGAGCAACAGCACCGGAGTACGCTGCGCGAGGGTCATGGCTATCCACACCCGCTGACGTTGTCCACCACTCAGTTCGTCCACCAATTGATCTGCTGCATATCGCATTCCGACCTCGGTCAGCGCTTCGGAGACGACGCGCTCGTCTTCGGGCGACCATTGGCGCAGCATGCTCTGATACGGATAACGGCCGCGGGAGACCAGGTCTGCGACACTGATCGCGCCGGGCGAAAGCGGGGACTGCGGCAACAGAGCGATTCGGCGAGCGACGTCCTTGGTTCGGTAGGACCGAATATCGTTACCGTCGAGCACAACCCGACCCGATCGAGGTGCGAGCATTCTGCCGAGCGCACGCAACAATGTCGACTTGCCGCACCCGTTCGGTCCGACGACCACGGTGAACCCGCCGTCGGGGATTTCGAGAGTCAACTCGTCCACGATGGTTCGATCGGCGTAACGGAGTTCGATCTTCTCGGCGTGGAGCCGCGGCACTGGCGTAGCTGTAGTCATTGATCTCTTTCGTAGCAAAGTTTTCAGGCCTGACGGGCCAGCAGCCAGATCAGATAGGCACCACCGAGCAGACTGGTGACAAGACCGACCGGAGTGCGGAGACCGACCTCGACCGCTTGCGCGATCAGGTCGGCACCCGCCAGCAGAACAGCGCCGAGCAGGAAGGAGGTCGCGACAAGAACACCGCTGCGCCGTGCCAATCGTCGTGCGATCTGGGGAGCTGCGAGCGCGACGAAAGCGATGGGGCCGGTAGCTGCTGTCGCTGCTCCGGTGAGCGCGACCGCAAGTAGGATGCCGGCAAATCGGTATCGCTCCAAGGAAATTCCGAGTGAGGACGCTGCGTCGTCACCCATCTCCATCATGGTGACGCGCCTGGACACCACGACGAGAGCAGGAACGAGAACACCGACGGCGATCGCAACGCTGACCGCGTGTGGCCAACCGCGCCCGGTCAGCGAACCTGCCGTCCACTGCTGCACCACGGTGGCGTCGTCGATATCCGCGCGCACCACCAGGAACGACATCACGGCACTCAGCATCGCGCCCACGCCGATGCCGACCAGGACAAGTCGAAGACCGCCGCTGACTCCGTCTTTGCGAGCGAGCGCGTACACGAGCAATGCGGTCAGCATGCCGCCGAGAACAGCGGCACTCGCGGTCTGCAGGACCCCGCCGCCGAAGAACACGATTTGAACCACCGCCGCAGTCGCAGCGCCGGTGGTGAAACCGATGATGTCCGGCGAGCCGAGTACATTGCGCGAAAGCGTCTGGAAAACCGCGCCGGCCACACCAAGGCTTCCGCCCACTCCGATCGCCGTGATCAGCCGCGGCAGCCGGCGGTTCTGGACAGACCGAACCGCCGCTGGCGTGCCTTCGCCCTGCAGTGCGCGCCACACGTCACCCAAGGACAGATCCAAGGTTCCGTACATCAGCGTGACCAAGGAAAGGGCTAGAAGTGCAGCACTGATTGTCATGGCTACGAACAGCACTCGCGGAACTATTCGCCACGACCACGAGCCGATTCGAACCACCCAGCCTCGAAACAGCGGTGGGACCGGCTGCGCGGCAATCATGTTCACAGTGACGCCACTCGCCGCGAGCGAACGAGCGCAACAAATAGCGGACCACCGAGCACTGCCACCGCGATCCCCGTCTGCAGATCTCCCGGCGCGGTGGCAACGCGACCGAGAACGTCGGCCAAGAGCAGAAATGCCGGAGCGACGACGAGCACACATGGCAGCAGCAACCGCAGATCCGGTCCGACGACGCCCCGCACGATGTGCGGCGCGGCCAGCCCCACGAATCCGAGCGGTCCGGCCGCCGCGGTGGCGGCCCCTGCCAGCAGGATGACTGCGACAGCGGACCCGACCCGAGCGGGTCCGGTGCGCGCGCCAAGACCTTTCGCGACGTCCTCACCGAGCGCGATCGCATTGAGTGGACGAATCAGCAATAACGACAACCCGATACCGACGATGACGAAGGGAAGGACGGTGACGATCACGTCTCCGCCGCGCCCCTGCAACGAACCCACTGCCCAGAATCGGAACTGATTGAATGCGGCCTCGTTGCTGATGAGAACCATGCTGGTGAGCGCCGTGATCGCCGTTGCCACAGCGGCACCGGCAAGCGCCATGCGCGCTGGGGTCGCGGCGCTGCGATGCGCAGACCCCAACATGTACACCCCCACCGAGGCTACGGCCGCGCCGGCCAGCGCGAACCACAGATAACCGCCGACCGAAGTCACCCCCAGATAAGCAATCGCAATCACGACTGCCGCTGACGCTCCGGCGTTCACACCGAGTAGCCCCGGATCGGCCAGAGGGTTGCGGGTGATCGACTGCATCAGCGCACCGGCCAGTCCGAGCGCAGACCCGACCACCAGCCCGAGAATTGTTCGAGGCAAACGTGATTCGATCACGATCAAGTGCTCGTTGTTACCGGCGTCGTAGGAAAGAACTGCGTCGAGCACCGTGGAGACGGGAATGTTGCGTGAGCCGAGGACGAGTCCTCCGACGGATGCCAGCACGATCACGACGATGGAGACGACGACCAACAACCCCGCACGCGCGGCCGTCCCGGACCGCAGCGGCGCTTCGGTCCGGGGCGGTGCAGTCCGGGACGGTGCAGAAATACCCACGCGGTCATCCACCGAACGTGGACACCAGCGACTCGACTGTCTGCTTTGCACTGAAGTAGTCGAGACGGAAAGCCGCCGTACCCATCGCGTAGACCCGATCACCCTTGACCGCAGGTTGATTGGCTAGAAGCGGATCGGCGGCAAGTTGCTTCTCCACGTCCTTGGGTCCCATCGAGACGGCGAACAGCGTCTGCGAACCGTCGAGTGCGGCAGACATGTTCTCGGAGCTGACGATCGCGACGCCGGAGGCTCCCCGCTTGTCCGGCGCGACGAACTGCTCGGCAGGCTCGGCATAGGTAAAGCCGAGCGAGGCCAGCAGATTGCCCTGCGGGCTGTCGGCTCGGAACGTCCAGACACCGTCGGCACCCATGTAGACCAGTGCCGTCACCGGCTGCTCGGGAAGCGTGATCTTCGCGGCTTGGGTGGTGACCCAGCTGTCGTATTCGTCGACGGTCTCGGCGGCCTCGCTCTCGAGTCCGGTGACGGTCCCGAGCTGATCTGCGAGCTCCTCCCAGGAACTGGCGCCGTAGTCGAGAAGTACGGTGGGTGCGATGTCGCTCAGCTGCGCGTAGGCGTCGAGCGTCGAGTCGCCGCCGTTGGCGGACCCGATGATCAGATCGGGCTCGAAGGTCTCGATTGCGTCGAGGTCCAGCTCGAGATTTCGGTAGAGCACCTCGACGCCACGATCAGCTGCCACGCCCGACCACTGGGAGAAGAACCCCTGGCTGTCGGTCATTCCCGACGGCGTTGTCGCCGCACTCGCGACCACCGGAGCACCGATCGCAAGCAGTGTGCCGGTCAACGACGGCGAGGTGGAGACGATCCGAGTCGGCTTTGCGGTGATCTCGGTACTGCGGCCGCCGTGCTCGACGGTGCGTGGCCATCCCTCGGTGGACCCGGAGGTTGTCTGGTTGCCCTCGTTTCCGGTGTCACTACCGGACGAATTCGAGCAGCCGGCAAGAGCGAGGGCGACGACCGCGGCGAGTACTGCCGCCGTCGGACGTAGAGATCTGCGCATGAGTATGTGGCTTTCTGAAGGTACGAGGGTGCGCCGCTGCGAACGCAGACGGACCGGAGGTAAAGTTAGCCATACTTAAGTAGCAAGGGTTGTCCAGGAGCGCCAACGTGTTACCACTATCGGGAAGGTCGGACCAGATCTACATGGGCCCGATCCGTGCCGGCCGCACCGAGCCCAGCACGGGCCGCTCACCCTTACTGTTCTGGGTTCTTGCAGGCAGCGGACGTGTCAGGACCGGATCAACCGTCTACGAGGTGCCGGCAGGCGAGTTGCTGTGGATCCCGGCGGGCGCACGATACGCAATGGAGACGGACTCGGATTCCGTCGCGTTTCCCATCCTGCTCCCACCCTCGGACGGCGTCACCGACGGACCGGCCACCGTGACACGGCTGCGCGTTCCGCCCGGCTGGGAAGACCGACTGATCCACGAGTTCGTTCACAATCTGGGCTATCTACGCGGGGACGCGGCAAAACCGGCGTCTCTCTTCGAGATGATCGCCCGGGCAGACGACGGGTCCACGTCGCTGCCGCGATTGCCGCACTCACGGGAAGCGTTCGAAATCGCGCACGCCCTCTTGCGAACACCTGGCACCGACGACACCGAAGGACAATTCGCGAAGCGCGCCGGGATCAGCACTCGGACGCTCCAGCGGTACTTCGTGGTGGAGACCGGCCTCACCTTCACCCGCTGGCGACTTCGAGCGCGGATCGCCGCCTCGTTGGAATACCTGAAGCAAGACCGCGAGATCAGTTGGATAGCAAACGAAGTCGGGTTCGAAACGGGCAGCGGATTCACTCGCGCCTTCCGAGCCCAGATGGGAGAGAGCCCGAGCGACTATCGCCGACGGGCCCTCTCCGGTCCGTCCGATCGCAGTACGCGAACCGACGATGACCAGGCCTTGGTCCGGATGCTCGCAGAGTCCAGACGACCCGGCGAGACCGCGCCACCGATACCGGCCAACGCGACGTGGCCGCGCGTCAACGGAGCCCACGTTGCAGTGTGGGTCTACCGAGGGCGAGCCCGGGTGGATGTCGCCCACCGCAGCTGGGAACTGCACACCGGCGAGGCCATGATTCTGCCTGCAGGCGTTCGCAATACAGTCACAGTTCCGTCCGGATCACTGCTGCTCCCGCTCGGCTTCCGTGCCTCGAACGGGTCGACCGTATCTGCCGACGCTCTCGAGACCGTCCAATTCTCCCCCGATGACGAGTTGGCATTGCTGCACACTTTCGTCGCCGCCTACACACCCCTGCGCCCGCGTGGCCACGACAGCACCGCGGTGTTCGACATCATCGCCACCGGGCCACTCGCGCAATCGGTTTCAAACGAGGGCAATGCCGATTCGATTGCCACGCGACTGGCAGCGACAATCGCAGCCCGGCCGGCCGACCCTCGCACTCTGGAGGAGTGGGCCCAGGAGTTCGGCACCGACGCGGCCAGGCTGCGCCGGGAGTTCCGGACCGAGACCGGCACCACGTATCCGCAATGGCGATCCCTTTCTCGGATGACCCAGGCACGCACCCAACTACAACTCGGGATTGCACCCGGCACGGTGTCGAGGAACCTGGGTTACGGGCACCTGCCCGCGTTCAGCCGAGCGTTTCGCACTGCGCACGGAATCTCACCGCAGCGCTTCCAAGCCCAGTCCGTCGAACGCGCCCTCTGGTTACGTTCGGTGCCGCGCGCCGCCGAGCCGAGCACGCGGGTTCCTCACATCCACTGAACGAGTTGCCACACGATGCCGTTGGGATCGACGAACTGGCAGTAGCGCTCGCCCCACGGTTCGGTCTCCGGCTCGGTGACGACGGAGGCGCCTTCGGCGGCGATGCGGGTGAACTCCGCGTCGACGTCATCGACCACGAATGCGATGAGCATGCCCTGGCCGGCCGGACCTGCGACGAAGTCGGGCTTGAACGTCCCGAGCCCGGTGCGCAGGAAGACCACGTTGACCCCGGTATCCGGATGATTCAGGGAAACGAAGCCGTCGTCGGCCATGGCCTCGGTGAAACCGAAATGAGTTTTCGCGAAGTGGGCCGAGGCGTCCGTGTCGGTGACGTTCAAGGACAGAGCAGTGCTGGTGATTTTCATCGTGGCCTCCATGATCATAAACCTTGTGCAGTGCATACAGTATGCACCGTATAAGGTATACCACCGTTGAGGTATTCCCGATTTCTGGAGACGACTGATGGCACGCGAACTGATCGACCTACTCTGGCGCGATCACCCCCTGGCACCGAAGGGTGGCGCCCGTGGCCCGCGCGCGAAGGTCACCACCTCACAGGCGGTCGACGTCGCCATCTCCGTCGCGAACACCGACGGCCTCGACGCCGTGACCGTGCGTCGCTTGGCCACCGACCTCGGCATCTCGGGAATGGCGCTCTACACCCACGTCGGATCCCGCGACGATCTGCTGGTGCTCATGGTCGACGCCGTACACGCGAACAGCCCACGTCTGCCGTACGGAAACCTGACGTGGCGCCAACGCGTTCGTCGGGTCGCAGAGGAAGAACTTGCCCTCTATGCGGAGCATTGGTGGCTCCTCGACATCACCGATCAGCGCTCCGCGTTGGGTCCGGGAACTATCGCGAAGTACGACCACGAACTTCACGCGTTCGACCGCACGGGACTGACCGACATCGACCGGGACTCCGCCCTGACATTTGTCGCCGACTTCGCCCGATCCTCGGCGCAAGCACGGCGCCCCGACCCTCGCGCAGCCGACATGGCCGAGGTGTGGTCCTCCTGGAACCAACGCCTGGCCGCTTACCTCGGCGACGACTTCCCGTTGGCTCAGCGCGTCGGCGGCGCGGCGGGAGAAGCGAAGAACACCCCGTACAGCCCCGAGGCGGCGTGGGAGTTCGGGCTCGACCGGGTACTGGACGCTCTCGAGGGGCTTGTTCACATCGAATGACTCGTTCAGATCGAATGACATTCTTGCAATTCGTGGGTGACAATATGTCCGTGCAGCGCTTCGCTTGGTCTCGACGGTTCGGTGGGAAACCTTCGTTATTCGAATCGCGAGAGCTGTTGCACGCCTATGAGAATCGGTCGACCCGAGAGGTGCGGGATTCCGGCGAGCTTCTGATCGAGATTCCGCTGAGCGACGCGAGCATCCTGGAGATCACCATCCTCGATCCCTCCGCGGACTGGATCGAGCCCCGAGTTCGAGGGCTCTGCAGTTCGCTGGACGAGATCCACCGACGAGCCCAACGCATCCTCCGCGGGGGATTCAGCATCGGCTGGATCGAACTCGAATCAGAGCGACACGGCATCATCGACTATTGGGAAGACGGCGTGAACAACGAGTACCCCGTCGCCATTGTGTGGAACGGAAATTCCTGGGAAGAAGCGACGACCACCTAGCCCCGAATTCAGCGGCATATATCCGCGAAGACGGGGTAGACGAGTAGATACCAGCGGCACATCGACTCAACTCCAGGCGTGGTGGACAATGTTTCTCAGCGACCAGTCAATTCGTCGTCACACCCGCCGTTTCGGAGCAGCTCTGTCGCCTTCACACAAGTGGCCTCCGCCCACCGAAACACAGCGCATCGCACGCTGGAGTGAGCGGTCGGAGATGCTCGGCGCGCTGTCGGTACTCCTGTTCTGGGCTTTCGGTTTCGGCATCCTGCTCGGGGCGGGCGCGATTACAACAGGAATCTTCGCGCTCCGACGTCACCCGAAGAAGTCTGGCGGGCATCTGCTCTCGAATGCCCGCCAGCTGCCCTGGGATGCAATAGTCGGCCTCTTCACCGGCGTCATCGGTCTTGCCCTGAGCGGTTGGTTCTTCGTCGTGGTCCTACCTAACATGTAGGCGTCCGCTAGCCGAGACCGTTGGCGTGCGTGGCCAATGTTCGGAGTTCCCGTCGCAGTATCTTGCCGGTGGTGGTGAGCGGCAAGCTGTCGATGAACGTGATCTGCCTGGGATACTGATAGAAAGCAAGGCGACTTTTCACGTGGGTCTGCAACTCTTGGCGAAGCTCTTCCGAAGACTCCGTTCCTTCGGACAGAACGACAAAAGCATGAACAGCTTCCCCTCGCAACGGATCCGGCACACCGATGACACCGGCCATGGCTACCTCGTCGTGCGAGAGCAGGCACTCCTCGATCTCTCCGGGACCGATTCGGTACCCGGCGGACGAAATGACGTCATCTGCGCGTCCCTGGTACCAGAAGTTCCCGGCGTCATCGGTTCGACCCAGATCGCCAGTGTGAATCCAACCGTCGTACACCTTTTCATCGGTCTTCGACGGTTGGTTCCAATAGCCGAGGAACTGTCCGGGATTGCCTGCCTTCACACAGATTTCACCTACCTGTCCCACCTCGACCGGCTCGCCGAACGGATCCCGCAGGGTGATCTCGAAGCCGGGAAAGGCCCGACCCATCGAACCGCTGGCGGGGTTCCACCTCGAACGTGAAGTCCCGATGGTCAGATTCATTTCTGTCTGCCCGTAGAACTCGTTGACATCTACGCCGAACGTGCTCGCCACCCAGGCTTGCAGGGCGTCACCGAGCGCCTCGCCACCAGTTCCCAATGCCCGCAACTGAATACCACGCGCAGCAGTCTTGTCGATGCCGATACTTCGCATCTGCTTGAGCGCGGTGGGCGGAATGAAGGCGCCCGTCACCTTGTGACGGCTCAGTATCTCGACCGCACGCGCCGGCGTGAATTTGTCGGGCGTCGCGACCACGGGACACCCCAACGCAAGTGCGGGGAACAGTACGTCGAACAGACCACCGATCCAGGCCCAGTCTGCCGGCGTCCAGAAGACGTCTCCCCGCTGGGGAGCATTGTCGAACGCCGTCCGCACACCGGGCATGTGCGCCAGGAGGATTCGGTGCCCGTGGAGCGCACCTTTCGGATTACCGGTCGTTCCCGAGGTGTAGATGATGATGGCGTGTGAATCGGGGCCCGTCGCTGCCAATTCCGCGCTTTCTGCGGCATTGTCGACGAGGTTGTGGAAATCGAGGAGTTGAACGGGCGTCGGATGAAACTGCTGATCGAACTCTCCGACAACGATTACGGCTTCGAGGCCAGGGATGTCGCTGATTCCGTCGACGACTCGTTCGTAACAGTCCTTGTCGATCACAAGAACCTTTGCACCGGAGTCACGCATTCGATGGACTAGCGCATCCGCGCCGAACTTGACCGAAAGCGGAACGGTGACCATTCCGGATCGGAAGGCGCCCAGATGTGTCGCGAGAACCTCGATCCCCTGTGGGACCATCACACCGACGCGGTCCCCTGAGACAAGGCCGAGGTCCGCGAGCACGGTTGCGAACTTTCGGCTTCTCGTGGCAACTTCACCGAATGTGTACCGAGTCCAGTGTCCAGCGGTGTCTACGACCAAGGCTGGATCATCTGGATTCTGCACATCGACACATGCGTGCGCGATGTTGAATTGCTCTGGCACAGTCCATTCGAAGTGTTCTGCTTCGAGGTCCTGCCACCATGGCATATGCTGCCGAGAACTCACCGAACACCCACTTCGAGGTCGAGGGAATGGGTCTCGCCCACCAGGAAAGAGAATTCGCCGGAGAAGACAAGGTCTCCGTCTTGGTTGACGAGTGAACCTTTCGACGTCACGATCGCGGTCTCACCGTCCGAGCGCGGGCGCACCGACAGCACTTCCGACACCGCATGCACCGAGTCACCGAGGTAGGTCGGCCTGTGGAATCTGACCTGGTCGAGCCCATAGAAGCACTGCAGATACCGGGGATCCAACTCCACCAGGCCGAGCAAGGTGGACAACATGAGAGCACCGTGGGCGATCTGTCGACCGAAGCGCGTCTGCTGCGC
Organism: Kitasatospora sp. NPDC015121; assembly: GCF_055562955.1. Lineage (NCBI taxonomy): Bacteria > Bacillati > Actinomycetota > Actinomycetes > Kitasatosporales > Streptomycetaceae > Kitasatospora > Kitasatospora sp. NPDC015121. The sequence goes on along the minus strand of NZ_JBVHEH010000025.1, from coordinate 106,174 downwards.
GTAGTCGGGGTCGAGGTGAAGAGGATGGCGGTCCCAGGTGAGGTCGGCGAAACTTCGCACATAGTCTTCGGTGACGACTCGCGGGTCCGTTACCGCAATGTCTCCGACAGAGATCTCTTCGAAACTCTTTGTGATCATTGAAGTTTCCTCTATTAGTTGACAACCGTTGAGCGCTGATCGACCGGCGGCAGATACGCCCCGTTGTCATCGATGTACATGTCGCGACTTCCTTCGTCGAGGTCGGTGTCACGGACGAAGTAGACGCTGATCAGCGAAATAACCGACAGGGCAGCGATATACACAGCGACCGCAAACGATCCTCCGGTTGCGCGAACCAACATGGCGGCAACCATCGGCGCGATTGCACCACCCAAGAGCACCCCGATCTGAAAAGCGATGGACGCTGCGCTGTACCGCACCCGTGCGTCGAACAATTCGGCGATGAACGTCGCCTGCGGCCCGTACGAAATGCTGAGCATGAATGCGCCGACTGCCAATGCGCCGGTGGTGATCCAGAAGTTGCCGGTATCTATCGCGGCGAATGCAACGAAGACCCACACTCCCATGCCGGTGATTCCGACCATCAGGATCCGGCGTCGGCCGAATTTCTCGGACAGTTGGCCGAAGATCGGAATGAAGATGACTGCAACGAGCGCGGACACCATGACGGCGCCGAGCATGAGGTTTCCGGACAGCAGATCGAACTGATCGGCGTATGTCAGGCTGTAGGTGTTGAGGATGTAGAAGTAAGCACCCGTGCTTATCATCGAACCTGCGGCAAGAATGATTTGACGAGGATAGTTCTTGAACGCGTCGACCATCGGAATCTTGACCGCGGTGTTCTGCTGCTTCACGCGAGCGAACGCAGGTGTCTCTTCCAACGCGGTGCGAATGTAAAGTCCCACGGCAACCAACGCGATACTCAGCAGGAAGGGAATTCTCCACCCCCACACCAGGAATTGGTCTCCGGTGAGCGCCTTGGTGCCGAACATGACGGCCGTCGCCAGCAGAAGGCCGGCCGGCACACCGACCTGCGGCATGCTGCCGTAGAAGCCGCGGCGATTCTTGGGTGCGTATTCCACAGCAGTCAGAACTGCACCGCCCCACTCACCGCCGACGCCGAAGCCTTGAATCAGTCTCAGCAATACGAGAAGAATCGGGGCCCACACGCCGATCTGGGCGGAGGTCGGAAGGACGCCGACCAGGAACGTCGCGGCTCCCATCAAGAGAAGTGCAAGAACCAGGACCTTCTTGCGTCCGATGCGGTCACCGAAGTGGCCCATCACAACGCCCCCGAGCGGCCGCGCCAGGAAGCCGACCGCGAAGGTGGCGAACGAGAGAATCGTCGCGAGCGCGGGATCTGCACCCGAAAAGAACAGTGGCGCAAAGACCAGCGCGGCGGATGCGCCGTAGATCTGAAAGTCGTACCACTCGATCGTGGTGCCAACCAGAACCGATCCCGCCACACGCCGCAGGGCAGGCCTGTCGACAGTTGCGGGAGATGGAGGATTCGCGTCGTTCATGTCATTGCTCCTTGTATGGAGTGCCCTGTTAGCTCTCGCACCGAGAGGGAGGCTCGACAAGGAGACTATGCAGTGACCCAGGGCACAGTCAAGCTTTTTTCAATCGATCGATTGATTAGTCGAGACGCAATTCGCCAGTATATGAACAGCTATCAATCAACTGATTGACGGTCAGTCGATTTCGGCGGCGATGCTAGCATGATTGGGCAACCAACCGAAATGAGGATCATGGACCTGGGGCGCGTTCAACGGGCGGCAGTCACGCTGTTCGCGACGAAAGGGTTCGCCGCCACCGGCATTCGTGAACTCGGAGCAGAAGCCGGCATCAACTCGGCAACGCTCTATCACTACGTCGGCAGCAAAGAATCACTGTTGGCTTCGATCATTCGGTCGTGCCTCGACGAGCTGACGCAGTCGGGAGAGCGGGCCATGCGTCGCAGCGCCGATCCCGTAGTCCAGCTCGCCGGCTTGGTGTCCTCACACGTCGGCATTACCGCCGTCAACCAACTGACTGCCCGCGTCGCCGAGTACGAGATGCGCGGGTTGACCGGCGACAACAGAATCGAGTTGCAGACGCTGCGCGACGAGTACGAGCTTCTTTTCGGACAGATCCTCGAACGCGGCCAACGCGTGGGAGCCTTCGACATCGAAGATCTGGCCTTGAGTCGACTCGCGATACTCGAGATGTGCACCGGGGTCGCGCACTGGTACCGGCCCGGTGGGCGCCTCGAGTTGGAAGATGTACAACGATTCTTCGTGAGCACGACGTGCAAGCTTCTGTCGGTTCCGTCTGACGAACTGAACGGCGTGGAATTCATTCACGACGTTCGAAAGCTGGACAGCGAGCCCGAGACTCAGTCCTCTGAAATTTGGGGCACCCACGCACAGAGCGACTTCGTGCGCCGGTCCGAACCGTAATCACACCAGAACTCCCGGGCTGTGGTACGCACTGAACATGCACCTACCCGCGGACAGCCATGTTCACAGCGAGTGGTCGTGGGACACCGGCGGACCACAGTCCGACGCTTCCGGGCGAATGCAACAGACTTGCGCGCGTGCCGAAGCAATCGGATTGTCCGCGTTGGTGTTCACCGAACATCTCGACTTCGATGCTCGTTGGCGCACAACCGCCGCAGATCTGATGCCCCATCAAATTCATCTGCTGAGCACCGACGGCTACGTCCGCGTACCGATCCTCGACCTCGACGGCTATCTCGACAGCATCGAACGATGTCGACACCGTTTTCCTGAATTGCAGATTCTCACCGGAGTCGAGTTCGGGCAACCGCACCTGCACGAAGCGCAGGCGACGCAACTCCTTGATCTCGGTGTCATCGACCGAGTATTGGGTTCCTTGCACACGCTCGAAGTCGGCGAAGATCGAAGTGAACCGAACACTCTGTTCCGCATTTGGGACGCCGACGAGGTCATGTGGGCGTACCTCGAAGAGATTCCGCGCATGGTCGCGGGTTCCCGTGTCTTCGAAGTGTTCACCCACATCGACTACGCGGTGCGCGCATGGCCGACCGAAAGTGCGGGACCGTTCGATCCCCGCCGATTCGAAGAGGGATTCCGAAATGCCATGCGCGCCATAGCCAACAGCGACCGAGCCCTCGAGATGAACACCCGTCGGCTGTGGCCCTGGATACCCCAATGGTGGAGCGAAGAGGGAGGCAAAGCGGTGACATTCGGCAGCGATGCACATGTGCCCGAAGCTTTGGCAGCCAACTTCCCGGAAGCGACAGCGATGCTCGAGCACTACGGATTCCGTCCGGGTCAACGTCCGGAAGAGTATTGGACCCGCTGATCCACCTGATTCCAAGACCTACATTTTCCGTGAACTCGGGTTGTCGGAGACGGATCAACCCGCAATAGTCGATGTATGGATCGGTACAAGATCACGATGCCCGACGGCTCTTCGACCGAGGAACCTTTCAACTCCGACATGGAAGCAATCACTTGCGCAGTGGATGCCAACCGAGGAGTCAGCAAGAACCTCGTAGTCGAAAAATACACGGCCGACGGTCATCTGGTTCCTATCGCGCAGGCACCTGCGAAACAAACAGGTCGTCACAAGAAGAACCGTTCGAAGCGTTGAATAGTCGACTAGATCCCAACTCTCGAAATCGGTGTGTGACGACCGGATGCGTGACGCAGAAGTAGTTGGATCGCATGCTCGACGGTCGCTCCCAGGACTGCTTCGGGGTCACCTGAGAAAACCTGTTTCTCTGTTTCCGCGGTCCCATGGTCGACGACACCGAACCACACTGTTCCCGGTGGAACGTTCTCCTGGGTATCCGGACCGGCTTCGCCAGTGACAGCCAGTGCCAACGTCGCGCCGAACAGTGTGGCAGTGCTGTGTGCCATGACCCGAGCAGCGTCCTCGCAGACGACCGGGCCGTCAGGAACATGAAGAACGGAATGCTTGACCGCTCGGGTATAGGCGACGATCCCGCCACAAAACCACGATCCCGCGTTCGGTGCCTTCCCCAGATGTGCAGCGATGTTCCCGGCAGTCAACGATTCCGCTGTGGCGACTGTCAGGCCACGCTCTTCGACCACGGTGGCCAGCCGACGGCACAGCGCGTCGAGGTCCTTGTTCGACTGAATTTCGGGACGTGGATCGTCAGTCATATGTTGCCACTCTTGTCTTCGCTCCTCCCTACGCCGGTCTGATGTGCCGGCCCCACTCCGCTTTCGCTGGAATTCGATTCAGTGGTCTCCGCGGCAGGTTGCTCGTCCGCGGGGGATGCAGTTCGACCACCGGCAGTCTCTTCCGCCGGTGGTGCCTTGAACTCGGAATCGGTGACCGGTTCGCCGGCCCCTCCGGTATTCGGCCCACCAGAACTCTCGGCCTCCTTGAAGGCCGACTTCTTTGCGGACTCCTGACGTCCGTCGTAGGGCGGCACAGCCGGTTCAGACGCGGTGGGCTCGGCAGGAGTCGTCTCAGTTCCTTCCACCCCCGAGATCGTCTCCTCGTCGTCGAACGAGCCGGAAGGGCGATCTACCGGACCGCCTCCGGGTTCATTCGAGCCCGTGCCTCGCGAGCCTACGGCTCCACGCGCAGACTGAGGTTCCTCGGACGCCCGCTCGCCAGATTCGTTTTTCATGACCAACCCTTCGCCATCCTGCAACTCGCGACGCGGCCTACAGACGGGATGACTTCTGCACGGGGAGCCGACAAGTCCTCATTTCCAGTGAACTCGGCACGAAATTGGAAGTCAACGCCTCCCCGTTTCCAGTAGGCCCCGTTATCTGCAGGTCCCGGCTGCCTACAGCTCACTGACCTCTTGCGAACTGCACCCATCGAAAGTGCGTCGGGCGCACTCGCCGATCACATCGGCCACCCGTGACCGGCGTGCGAGTTGCCGGCGCTGCACGATCGCTCCGTTTCCGTTACTGAAGACCTTGTCCAAGGAAGCCGTGACCTGCTCGAATTCTCCGAATGCGGTCAGAGCAGGTTCGACATGATCGACCAGTCGCCGAACCGCCTGGTGCGCAGTCAGCAAGCGTACCGATTCGACGTCGAGCGACCTCCCGTCGAGTCCGTCACGCGCCGCCCGCCAGCAAGCCGCGCGGAGTAGCTCTTGATCGACGGCAGGCGCAACCTCACCTTTGGTGATCGCAGCGGATGCGGTGCCGACGAGCGCCTGCACCAGTGTGGCCAGAGTCATCGTCTCCTCCACGGTGGCGGGAACGTCACTGATCCGAATCTCCACGGTGGGAAGGTGATCCGACATGCGCACGTCCCAATAGACCATGTGCGGATCGAGAATGACCCCAGTCTCCAGCATCGCTGCAACAGCATCTTCGTAGTGCCCCACAGACTCGAAGAAGGGCGGCGGACCCGAACTCGGCCACCTGCCGAACAAAACGTAACGCCAACTCGCATAACCGGTATCGCGTCCGGCACTGATCGGCGAGTTCGCCGTCAATGCCAACAAGGTAGGTAACCACGGACGCAGATGATTGATGATCTGGACCGATCGTTCTCGATCTTCGACACCCACGTGGATATGGCAGCCACACATCACACCTTCGGTGATCGCACCGAATTGACCGGCCATTCGTTGGTATCGCGACTTCTGCGTGATCTCGTCGACCGGTGGATCGTAGAACGGCGTCCCGACTGCGATGAGTTGACATCCCACACGGGAAGCAGCTTCGGCAGTGAGGGCACGAGACTCACAGAGTTGATCACGAAGATCACGAATATGGCTGCCGACCGAAGTGGAAGTCTCCACCTGACAACGTGTGAGTTCGAGTTGCAGAGAGATCCCGAGTTCTTGCCCCGCGGCAGCCACCTCGGCGTTGCGCGGAGCGGGATGCCCAGTCTGCGGATCACAGAGCAAAAACTCCTCTTCGACACCGAGAGTCGGTGCACCTGACAAAAATAGGTCGGGAGTCGCCTTCGCATTCATAGGACTTCCTCGCACCGGTTTCCATCCACATCCGTTACTTAGAGCGTACGTCCTTCTACCTATTTCGGCACTACTCAAACTGTTTCATTCAGCCACCGATCGGGTAGTTGCTTGCGAACCGACCACAGGCCGAAGGATCACAATTCTTCATGAACTCAGGATGGAGTGTGCCATGACAAACGCAAGCGGGAGTTCACCGGTAGACGACGAACACACCAATCGATCGCACGTCGGGGAGGCAATCAGCGACGGTCGCAACTATCCCGGGTACCTGCTGATCGGACTGGGTCTGGCAACACTCGGATTAACCTTGGTAGCAGCAGGTTACGGATTTCGTGGTTGGGCAGTCATTGCCGGCGCCGTGTGCGTGGTGTCCTTCATCGTCGGAACACTGGCCATCTTGATGGAACACCGTCGGGTCAAGCGACTGGAAGGTCAGGAACTCTCCGATCAAGAAGGGCACTGAACGGACGGCTCGAGTCGTATTCTGCACAAGCAGAATACGACTCGAGCAGAATGGAGCTCAGTGATTTCGGAGTTTCTCGATCAGCTCACCCTTGTTCAGCTTCGAATAGCCGTGCAGATCGAGTTCCTTGGCGCGTTCTTTCAGCTCGTCGACCGTCCACTCCTCATAAGGCGAGGATTGCCCGCCCGACTTAGCGACATTCGACCGCCCTCGATTGGCGGCCGCATTGGAGATTCGGGCCGCTTTCTCCTTGGAATCACCCTTCTCGCGTAGCTCTTCGTAGAGTTCTTGATCCTTGAGTTGAGGTTGTGAGTCCTTGCGAGCCACTGTTTCGTCCCTTCACTCGTCTTCACTCCGGCGGTGTGGCCGAATTGGCAGTTCGGCCACACCGCAAGTTCGAACGTACGCCGGCACTCAGGATGTGGGCGGCACCTCGAAACGCCCCCACACGCGGTGCGTCTTCAGAAGCTGAGCCAGCGAGGCCAGGGCCCCTTCCGCGTCCGCATCGACCACGACTCCCAATGCAGACTCGTCGATACCGGCGGCGGCCAGCGCACTCATGCTCTCACCCCAACCACCAATTGCCTTGCTGTGACGATACATTTCGTTCAGCAGAGTCTCCACCCGTGGATCCAACTTGCCCTCGCCGATCCGAGAAACGTCGCCGCTCAGCAGGATTGCGTCGAATTCGATCGATCGAGCTGTGAGGTACGTTCGCTGCACCGTCACCGCGTCGTCACCGTCCCCGATGGTTCCGCCGTGCGGGCCGAGGATCAGCGGCACCATACCGGCATCGAAGATCTTGTCTCTAACGGCGACAACCGTTTCGAGGTCGGAGTTCTCGTCGACCAGTAGTGCGATGATCCTTCCGTCTACCGGCCATTCCTCACCGACCTGGGACAGCGCAGGGCTGAGCTCCGGATCACTCAACGGCTCCGTCGGTTCGGGAACCGGAAGGCCAAGCCCCCCTGCGACGATCGACACGAGACCCGCGTCGATGTTTGCCAAGATTCCCAGATTCCGGGTCTTGATGTTCTCTTCGTAGCACTTGCCCAGTTCGAAGGTATACGCCTGCGCGACGTGCTCCTGTTCGACAGGGGAGAGGCTGCGATAGAAGAGTCGAGCTTGCGAGAAGTGATCGTCGAACGATGCCGGCGCCTGCCTCACCTTTCGCCCTGAAACTTCCTCGGGCACCTCGATGTAGGCCGCGCTGTCCGCCGAGGCCAGGAACGGGCACCCGCCGTCCAACGAATTGGGATGGTACGGCGCGACTCCGGTATGCACACCGTCCTGATGGAAGCCGTCGCGGAGCATGTCGTTGACGGGCGAGTGAGGACGGTTGATCGGAATCTGGTCGAAGTTGGGGCCACCGAGTCGCGTGATCTGGGTGTCGAGGTACGAGAACAAACGCGCCTGCAGGAGACGATCGTTGGTGATGTCGACGCCCGGGACCAAGTGCCCCGGATGGAATGCAACCTGCTCGGTCTCGGCGAAAAAGTTCGTCGGATTGGCATCGAGTGTCATCGTTCCGATGACCTGAACCGGCGCGAGTTCTTCGGGCACGATCTTGGTGGGATCCAAAAGATCTATGCCTTCGAACATTTCGTCTGCGGTATCGGGGAACACCTGCACGCCCAGATCCCAGGACGGATATGCGCCCGCCTCGATGGCGTCGGCAAGATCGCGGCGATGGAAATCCGGATCCACACCGCCGGCGATCTGCGCTTCCTCCCACACGAGTGAATGCACTCCAGCGGCCGGCTTCCAGTGAAATTTCACCAGATTCGTCTCGCCGTCGGCATTCACGAGCCTGAACGTGTGAATGCCGAAGCCCTCCATCATGCGATAGGAGCGCGGGATGCCTCGATCGGACATGTTCCACAATGTGTGCGCCGTGGCTTCGGTGTGCAGCGACACGAAATCCCAGAAGGTGTCGTGAGCACTCTGCGCCTGCGGAATCTCCCGGTCCGGGTGAGGTTTAGCGGCATGGATGATGTCCGGGAACTTGATTCCGTCCTGAATGAAGAACACCGGGATGTTGTTGCCCACCAGATCGAAGACACCTTCGTCGGTGTAGAACTTGGTGGCGAAGCCGCGTGTGTCTCGGACGGTATCCGCCGAACCGCGTGAACCCAGAACTGTGGAGAAGCGTACGAATACCGGGGTTCTGGCACCGGAAGCGAACAACGAGGCTTTACAGATGTTTTCGGCTGCACCATTGGCCAGGAACGTGCCGTGCGCGGCCGCACCGCGAGCGTGGACGACGCGCTCCGGAATTCGCTCGTGATCGAAATGTGTGATCTTCTCACGCAGATGGTGATCCTGGAGAAGAGTCGGGCCCCGCTCGCCTGCGGTGAGTGAGTGGTCGGTCTCGTAAAGCCGTGTACCGGTTGCAGTGGTGAGGTACTCCCCCCGCTGGCCGCGACCGTTTCCCTTCACCTTCTCCTCGGCACCCGCGACGGTACGCACCTCCGGCTGCCGCTGGTCGTCCTTGGGCGGCAATGGCTGTCGAGGCTTGACCGGCTCTTTCAGGTCCGGCGCTTTCGGGGCCGGTGCACCTGGGACGGACTGAGATGAAGGCATCGAACAGCTCCTCTTGATCGTCATGCTGGGCGCACGAATTCTGGTACGCCCTAAGTAAGTAGAGATTTCAAACTGAATGCGGAGCCACGACTCACCCCCGGGCTGGGATCAATCCCAGGCCGAGGGCGACGAGTGCGTCAGGGCTATTGCTCGGACTTCTGTCGCGCTTCGTCCGCGGCCGCTTCAGCGCGAGCCTTCTCGGCTTCTGCCTCTTTCTTCGCGACTTCTCGCTGGCTTTCGGCTTTGTCCTGCTGAGCACGGCCCTCTCGGGTCAAACTGTCGTTTCCGGAGACCGCACCAACGGCTTCCTTCGCCTTACCCTTGACGTCCTCTACAACGCCTTTGATGCCCTCGCTGGGGCCGCTCTTGTCGTCTGGCACGTTGACCCTCCAATTCGTTCGGATTCTCGCTCGGGGTTCCCGCGCAGGCAGGACTCCCACACAGAAGGCCCTACCCCGTCGAAATTCGCATAAACATTTAGTGCTGGGACGAGGTGCGGGCATGACTCCTGTGGTCGAACTGCGACGTTGTTGCACCAGTGCGAATTTCGTTCAGCGTTACGTGCGCGACGCTTTTGTTCAGTCCGGCATCGAGTAGCGATCAACCGTTCTCAGAAACTGTCTACCGGGCACAGGAATTGGCGGGACTCGTTCCAGAAGGGGAAGAGGTCTGTGGTCGTGGCCGCGGGGTGGTCGATCCCGGCGAGAGTGTAGAAATCGAGAATCGTCCGACCAGCGGTTGCGCTGACCTCGCATGCCTGCAAGCTCAGCTTTGCCTCCGCCACGAAGCCGATGCTGCGGGCAAAGGGCCCGAGAGTCCCGGCATTGACGAAGCTCTCGAGATTTTGTCCCCACTGGTTGTAGTCCGACTGCATAGCAAAGCTGCATGTTTCGCCGAACAACTCGGTGCAGGTGGTCGGCTGCCCACCGATCGTGTGCTCCGTATCGGCAAGCTCGTGAGAGGTGCGTTCGCGCGGGGATCCGGAAAGCAACAGCAAGATGGCGACGGCCAAGGCAACCACCAGAAGGATGCTTGCGGCCGTTGCCAGTATCGCCTTCACAATCCCTCGATCCACGTAAGTTCATGAGGGCAACCGATTTTCGAACACCGGCCATTACATTTGTACCCGCGGCGTTCAGGGTCCAAACATCGACCAGGCTGGGAGCCGTCCGTCAGTCCGGGGGATCTGTGAGAGAACCTGTGGGGAGGATCGACACTCCCTTCCACTATCAATGTAATATCTCACCGGGGGCCTTGCGGCAAGGCCCGGGTAGTGCCGCAGAATGGCTCTTCCGATCCCGCACGACCGACTACGGGATCGGAACAGCCAGCGGAAGTGAGGGCACGTGCCAACCCAGGGATACGAAGAAGAACTGCGATCCGAGCGGAACTATGTGGAGGGGCTCTACGCACGCCTCGATGCGGAGCGCGCCCGAGTCAAAGGCAGGTACAACACCGCTCTGCGCGGAAACGGCGAGGCACTCATGGAACGCGACGCCGAGGTGCGCGCACTTGCCAAAGAGGTGAAAAGGCTGGACGTAGCCGACAACGGACTGTGCTTCGGCCGGTTGGACTCGCTGTCGGGTGAGACTTCGTACATCGGCCGAATCGGCCTTCTCGATGCGGACAACGACTACGAACCGGTGCTGCTCGATTGGCGGGCGCCGGCGTCTCGCGCGTTCTATGTGGCCACCGCTGCCAACCCGGAAAACATGCGTCGACGCCGTCAGTTCCACACCCGTAGTCGACGCGTGGTCGATTTCACCGACGAGGTACTCGGACGCCCCGACGGCGTAGAACACGACGCGCACAGCGACTCCGCCCTGCTCGCGGCAGTCAACGCACCCCGCGGTGAAGGAATGCGGGACATCGTGGCGACGATCCAGGCCGAGCAGGACGACATCGTCCGGCTCGAGCACCCAGGGGTGTTGGTGATCGAGGGTGGCCCGGGTACCGGGAAGACCGTCGTCGCCTTGCACCGCGTCGCCTACCTGCTCTACACGCAGCGAGAGCGGATGGAACGTCACGGCGTTCTCGTGGTCGGGCCGAACCCGGCGTTCTTGAACCACATCGGCCGCGTACTGCCCTCGCTGGGAGAGTCCGACGTGGTGTTCATAACCACCGGTGATCTCGTTCCCGGCCTGCGCGTCACCGCCGAGGACACCCCGGCCGCCGCCGAACTCAAAGGTTCGCTGAAGATCCTCGACGTTCTCGGCGCAGCGATTGCCGATCATCAGCGATTACCCGAGAACCCGCTGTTGATCGAATTGGCGGACGTCACCGTGCGAATCGACGCCGAAACCGCGGAGTGGGCCCGAGAAGAAGCCCGTTCGAGCGGACTCCCCCACAACGACGCTCGCACTGTGTTCACCGAAATCCTCACCTGGGCGCTGACCGAACGGGCGATAGCGCGGATCGGCAAGGGGTGGTTGACACGCAGTGACCGTGAAGCCTGGGAGCAAGTGCGAGCAGACCTGACCGCAGAGCTGGTGGGAAACAGCGCGTTTGGCGCGGCGCTCGACACCCTCTGGCCGATCCTGACTCCGAAAGAGCTACTGACACAGCTGTTTACTTCTCCGGCACGACTACGTGCGGCAGGCGCGGACGAGAAGCTGCTTCGCCAGGACGGTGACGGCTGGACCGTCTCGGACGTTCCGTTGCTCGACGAGTTGGCGGACATGCTCGGCCGGGACAAGCCCGTCGACCAAAGTGCCGAACGTGAACGCCGCGACGAGGCTGCGTATGCAGCGGGCGTACTGGACATGATGATCAGCCGCGAGGACCTGATGGACGACGAGGATCACCTTCTCGCCCAGGACATGCTGTACGCCGAGGACCTGGCTGACCGCTTCGTCGAACGTGATACCCGGGAACTCGCCGAACGCGCTGCTGCAGACCGTGACTGGACGTACCGGCATATCGTCGTCGACGAGGCACAAGAACTGTCCGAGATGGATTGGCGGGTCCTGATGCGCCGTTGTCCTGACCGGTCTTTCACCGTGGTAGGCGATCTCGCGCAACGACGTTCACCGGCCGGTGCCCGCTCGTGGTCGACGATGATGGAGCCGTATGTCCCCGGTCGCTGGATCTACCGATCACTGTCGGTGAACTACCGCACGCCGGCCGAGATCATGAGCGTCGCCGCCGCATTGCTCGCCGAGTTCGCGCCGGGAGTCCAACCACCCGAGTCCGTCCGCGCCTGCGGGATCGCGCCGTGGTCCAGACAGATCTCGGCCGACGAACTGGCCTCCGCCATCGACGAATTCAATCAGGACGAGGATGGGCGCGAAGGTACGAGCATCGTCATCGGACCTGCGGATGTGCCCGGCGCCGTGCCGGTTTCGGAAACGAAGGGCCTGGAGTTCGATGCCGTACTCGTGGTGGAACCGGAACGAATCATCGCCGACGGTCCACGCGGCGCATCGGAGCTCTATGTCGCCCTCACCCGCGCCACCCAACGTCTCGGCGTCTTGCACGAGGGTCCGCTGCCGCAAGCCCTGAGCGGACTCGTCCAGTTCGAGACGGCGAGGTCACCGCAATCGTTCGCGACGAGCGATCGTGCTGTGTAGCCCTTCGGCAGCCGCGCGAACGTAAGGCACTTGGCTCTCGGGAACGAAGCGGCTGGTGGGGCCGGTGACACTGATGGCGGCGACCGGTTTGTCGTTGGTTCCGAATACCGGAGCCGCGACACACGCAAGACCAGGGGCCGATTCCTCACGCTCGAACGCAATGCCGGTCTCGACAACTCTGTTCAGTTGAGTGTTGAGAATGCCGGGCGCGACAATTGTGTGCGGGGTGCGCCTGGTCATCGGTTCCGACAGCACTTCGCGGCGAAAATCGCTGTCGGAGAACGCCAGGAGTGCCTTTCCGATCGCAGTGCAGTACAGCGGTATCCGGCCACCGGTCCGAGAGGGGGAGTTCGCTTGTCGATGTCCGCCGATCTTCGCGACGTACACGACGTCGTGGCCGTCACGGACCCCCAGGTGGACTGTCTCGTGGGTCCGCTCGTACAAGTCTTGGAGGAACGGCATCGCCATCTCCAGGAGGCTACGTTCGAGAGAGGCGAGCATGCCGAGTTCGAAGAGACCGCCGCTGAGTCGGTAACCGCCGTCGATGCGGTCGAGTAGTCGGTTCGCGACCAGTTCGTTGGCCAGGCGGTGCACCGTCGCCTTGTGCAGTCCTGTCCGTTGGACCAGGACGGCCAGAGGCAACATGTGGTCGTCGGCCCGAAAAGCTCGCAGGATCGTCACCGCCTTGCCCAGCACGGTGTCGAGGTTTGCGCCGCCAGTCACGTGCCCAGCGTATCGCTGAGTGAGACAGTTCCCTGGCGCAACCTCGGTACTGCGGCGAAGGTAGTGGTCATGAGCCAGCCCACGAATACCAGTACAGCTAGCGAGACCGACATCGCAGCTGCTGCGGACCGCCTCGCAGCCGCCATTGCGAGCGGTACTCCCTGCGCGCCTGTGCGCGATCTGATCGGCGCCGACGATCTCGTCGCCGCCTACGCTGTCCAGCGCCGCGTCGATGAAATCCGTCGGCAGGCGGGTGCCGTCGTCGTAGGCCGCAAGATCGGCCTGACCTCGGTGGCAGTCCAGCAGCAGCTCGGTGTCGACCAGCCCGACCTCGGCGTTCTGTACGCCGACATGGAGTTCCCCGCCGGTGGCGCCATCCCCATGAGTCGTTTGATCCAGCCCAAGGTCGAAGCGGAAGTTGCCTTCGTGCTCGGTGCCGACCTTGTGGACGGACCTCTCGACAGCGCACAGGTGCGCGGCGCAATCGACTACGCCGTCGCCGCGATCGAGATCTGCGACAGCCGCATCGCGTCGTGGGACATCAAGTTCGGTGACACCGTCGCAGACAATGCGTCCTCGGGCGTGTACGTCCTGGGAACCGAACGTCGGACCCTCGACGAGGTGGAGCCCGCCGGCGTCGTCATGTCGATGTCCGTCGACGGCACCGAGGTGTCCTCCGGCGTCGGAACCGCCTGCCTGGGCGATCCGATCGAAGCAGTCGTCTGGCTCGCCCGCACGGCACGCGAGTTGGGGCAGCCACTGACGGCAGGCCAGGTGATCCTGTCCGGCGCACTCGGCCCCATGGCGCCGGTCACCGCAGGCAACGAAGTCACCGTGACCGTCTCCGGGTTCGGTTCCGTCACCACCAGTTTTTCCAGCGAAGAGGACAAAGCATGAGCAAGGTCAAGGTCGCGATCATCGGATCGGGCAACATCGGCACGGATCTGATGATCAAGGTGCTGCGCAACTCCGACTACCTGGAGATGGGCGCGATGGTCGGCATCGACCCGGCGTCGGACGGCCTCGCCCGTGCTGCGCGTCTGAACGTGCCGATCACGGCTGAAGGTGTCGAGGGTTTGATCGGTCTCCCGAACTTCGACGAGATCGAGATCGTCTTCGACGCCACCTCGGCAAAGGCTCACGTCGCCAACAACGCGCGGCTGGCTCCCCTCGGCAAGCGCATGATCGACCTGACGCCTGCAGCGATCGGCCCGTACGTCGTGCCGGCCGTCAACGCGGACGAGCACCTGGATGCACCCAACGTCAACATGGTGACGTGTGGTGGCCAGGCCACGATCCCGATGGTTGCCGCCGTTTCTCGGGTGGTCCCGGTGGCGTATGCGGAGATCGTCGCGTCCATCGCCTCCAAGTCCGCAGGTCCCGGAACGCGCGCCAACATCGACGAGTTCACCGAGACCACGTCCGAGGCGATCGTGGCTGTCGGCGGCGCCCGCCGCGGCAAGGCCATCATCATCCTCAACCCCGCTGAGCCGCCGCTCATCATGCGCGACACGGTCTTCTGCCTCGTCGACGCCCCGGACCCGGCTGTTCACGAGGAGATCCGTCAGTCGATCGAGAAAATGGTCGGCGACGTCTCCGCGTATGTTCCCGGCTACCGGCTCAAGCAGGAAGTCCAGATCACCGAGATCCCGGCCGACCAGCCGGTCGAGACGTTGCTCGTCGACGGCAATCGCCCCACCCATCAGGTGTCGGTGTTCCTCGAGGTCGAGGGTGCTGCACACTACCTGCCTGCGTACGCCGGCAATCTCGACATCATGACGTCCGCCGGAATGCAGATCGCGGAGCGCATCGCCCAGCAGAAGGAAGCAACCAAGTGAGCAACCGCAAGATCTTCGTCCAGGACGTCACCCTTCGCGACGGGATGCACGCTGTCCGCCACCGCATTTCGCCTACCGACGTCAAGCGGATCGTCACAGCTCTCGACGCTGCCGGTGTCGACGCGATCGAAGTTGCACACGGTGACGGCCTCGCCGGCGGCTCGCTCAACTACGGCCCCGGTTCGAACACCGACTGGGAATGGATCGAAGCTGCGGCCGAGGTACTCGAGCACGCTCGCCTCACCACGCTACTGCTTCCGGGTGTCGGCACGATCAGTGAACTCAAGCATGCTTACGACCTCGGTGTGCGGTCGGTTCGCGTTGCCACGCACTGCACCGAGGCCGACGTCTCCGCGCAGCACATCGAGACCGCCCGCGAGATCGGCATGGACGTCTCGGGCTTCCTGATGATGAGCCACATGGCTCCGGCCGAAGAACTGGCGAAGCAGGCCAAGCTGATGGAGTCGTACGGCGCGCACTGCGTCTACGTCACCGACTCGGGTGGACGTCTGGTGATGAACGACGTCGCCGACCGTGTTCGCGCGTACCGCGACATCCTCGACGAGGGCACCGAAATCGGTATCCACGCCCATGAGAATCTCTCACTCTCGGTGGCCAATTCCGTTGTTGCAGTGCAGAACGGCGTCACACGCGTCGACGCTTCACTTGCCGGTCACGGCGCCGGCGCCGGTAACTGCCCCCTCGAGGCCTTCATCGCCGTTGCGAACATCGAGGAGTGGGAGCACGGCTGCGACCTGTTCGCCTTGCAGGATGCTGCCGACGACATCGTCCGTCCGCTGCAGGACCGGCCGGTCCGCGTCGATCGAGAGACCCTCACACTCGGCTACGCAGGCGTGTACTCGAGCTTCCTCCGCCACGCCGAAGCTGCGTCGGAGCGCTACGGAATCGACGTTCGCACACTGCTGCTCGAAGCCGGACGCCGCCGTCTGGTGGGTGGCCAGGAGGACATGATCGTCGACATCGCGCTCACCCTCGCAGCGCAGGCGACAAAGGAAGCTGTCTGACGCACTGCCCAGTTCGCTGATACTCGAGTCCCGCTCCCGTCTCCGGACGGGGGCGGGACTTCTCAGTTGAGCCGAGAGGTTCTGTCATGACGGCGCTCAACCTCTGAAACTGTTGTTGCCCAATAACGCCGAGGGACCGATCTTCGCTACGGTGGATGACATGACCGAACCTGACAGCGACAGGCAGATACACCCAACTGCAACGGTGGGATGTGCCGGCGTCGACATTCCGGACAGCCGGGGTCGCACCGGCCTCGACCGAACAGGCTTCGGGCTGCACGGTAATCCGAATGTCGAGGTCGAACGAGTCGAGGTCACCTCGGACGGTTGGCATGTGTTGCGTCGCAGCACCTTCACTTACCGGCGAAGGGACGGAACCCTCGAGACACAGCAACGGGAAACCTACGACCGCGGGAACGGCGCGACGATCTTGCTGTACGACCCCGAACGGCGCACCGTCCTGTTGACGAAGCAATTCCGCTTTCCCGCTTACGTCAACGCACACCCCGACGGAATGTTGATCGAGACCGCAGCCGGTTTGCTCGATTCCGACACACCGGAAGTAGCCATTCGGCGAGAGACGAGCGAAGAGCTTGGAGTCGCAATCGGTGATGTGCAACATCTGTTCGATCTGTACATGAGCCCCGGATCCGTCACTGAGAGAGTGCATTTCTACGCCGGCCGATACACTCCGGCGGACAGAACCGGCAGTGGTGGCGGAGTGCCGGACGAAGGTGAGGACATCGAAGTCCTGGAGTTGCCGTTCGAGACGGCACTCGACATGATCTCCGGCGGAGAAATCGTCGACGGCAAGACGGTCATTCTTCTTCAATGGGCGGCCATGTCGGGGGCGCTCTGACTCGAAGTCGATTGCCTGAAATTCTAGTTCCTGTACCGATGGAGTCTGCCGAGTACCGTGACGCGCTGAGATCTGTCCTCGACACTGCATCGTCGGTGGCCGAAAGCCGGCTGGCGGCGATGCGCGCCACGGCGACCTCACATACCGAAGGCATTGTCATCGATGTCTCGCTCGACCAAGACGGCGAGGGAACATTCGGCGTCTGGGCACGATTCGAGGGTTCCGACGCATTCAGCCTGAATCAGCAAATCGGTGACGAGAGAGAGCTATTCGGCGTGATCTGGGGCGAGGAAGGCTGGGAACCGCCGGTTCCTACTCGGCCACGAGAATGGTCGCACGCGGAACTGGAGAAAGTAATCGTCGGTGTCGTGGCCGAGTGGATCCACACGCTCATTTCCCCGACTGCATCCGAACTGCGCTGGGAAGTAACAACTCCCGACGGAGCGACCGACCCGGTTCCCGTAGGCCCCGATTTCAGTCGTGGACATTCACCTCGATGAAAGCGCGGAAGCTGTCGGCGAGATGAACGACCTCACCGCCACTGTTGTCGTCCAGGCTCTGCCAGTTGCAGCGACGGATCTATCGGGTGTTGCGATGTCACCGGCCGGTCGAACCGTCGATCAGTTCGCGGAGGATATCGGCGTGCCCGGCATGGCGTCCGGTCTCTTCGATCATGTGCACGAGCGCCCAACGGACACTGGGAGTGGGTCGTTTCGCCCCTGGTCGCGGGATGGGTGCGGCAAGATCTGTGCATCCGTCGAGAACTGCGTTGGCGCGCTCGACCGTCTCGCGATAGCGACGGACGACATCGTCCACGCTTTCTTCCGATGACGGCTGAAAGGTCGCCTTCCAATCCGTCACGTTTTCGGCGAGAAACATCGACCGCTCGACAAAGATCAGATGATTGATCAGCCCGAGCAAGGTTGTTCCCGACGGAACAACTGTGTTGCGCACCTGAGGTTCCGGAGCACCCTCGACCTTGGCGGCAATCGAATCACGGAGGTAGTCGAGAAACGCTCGTAGCGTGGCTGCCTCGCTGTTTCCCGCCCGGGGCGGTGGGACATCACGGCGGCTGCGACGCGACGTAGCCATGGTGGTTCTCCTTCCTCCGCGACGAACAGTCAGAGGCTTCCTGGACGAGCAGGGTCGATTCTTCCGGTTCCACTCCGATCCCGCATCAAGTTTTGCCGTTACAGCAAAGACAACTTGGTTGCCGGTATCAGCGCGCCGAGTTCAGGTCGCGCACAAGTTGGGGTCTCCGCCACTTGCCGACCTCGAAAGGCCACCGCCGCAGCGGATAGGCGAGACGAGCCACGAAGTAATTGACGTACTCGACGACGCCGAAAGCCCACACCGTCACGACGCCCACGGCCGTGCCGGAGTGATCTGGTAACCAGATGACAACGCCGAGAAGAGCTATCGCCAGCAGGAGAACATCGAGGACCCGAAACACGCGGTAAAGCGCTGCGAGGCGGGCCGGCATCGACTCCAACTCGGTCCAGCCTCGTGCAAGCAGCCAATAGACACCTGCTTGCATGAGGATCACAAGCAGTGGGGCCAGCGCCGACCATAGCGCAGCGGAGTCTTGCGGACCTTCGAGGCGAGGAGTCACGACGCCGACAGCCACAGCGGCGAATACGGACGCGGCTGCCAACTCTCCCATGCCAAGGCTCAGGTACCTGCGTCGCACACTCTGTCGCCGTTGATCCACCACGAAAGCAGACACTATCCGCTGATCACTCCGCAGCAGGTGCAAGGTGTTGCCTAAGATCGTTCGAAAGGCATTCACGTGTACAGAGGTTGGTGTGGGATGGTGCGATTGGCCATGGTTACGTTCGATGCAACGGACGCCCGATCGTTGGCCACCTGGTGGTCGGAGCGATTCAGCAACGCGAGCATTGACGGCGACGAAGACTTCCTCACGGTGACGGCCCCGGATCTCCCGCTCACTCTCGGTTTCCAACGAATCGATCAGGCTCGCAGCCAAAGGAATACGCTTCACCTCGACTTCGACCTCGAGTCGCACGATCCTCCACGAGACGAGGTCGTCGCAGCGTTCGTCGCGGCAGGCGCGGCCCACGTCGAGCGCCACGAAGCGGGTGGATCGACTTGGGACGTTCTCGCGGATCCGGCGGGAAACCTTTTCTGCGTAGGTGATCCGCACTAGGGCTTGTTTGACAACGGTCCGAGAACGTGGCCCCTACTCATCCGGCAAGGCCCGAAATCGCGTCACCCGAACAGCTGTACATGCCTTCGTTCGCATACAGTCGGACGTGTCCCGGCGGCACCGTCCGCTGAGTCAAATCTGCCGATTGGGGGCTGGACGGATGGAATCGCCTGACTTACTAGGCCTGACGGCCTCACTTGCGTCGTCGACGCTTATCCTCGCGTTCGTTGCTGGGCTCATGCCGCGACTCGTCGGCGACGAACCGAATCCCGTTGTCGGCATACGGTCCAAGTCGACGACCTCGAGTCCAGAGGCGTGGCGATTGGCCCATCAGATTGCGCGTCCGCTTCTGCGCCTGACGATGTGGACAGCCGTAGCGGGAATGTGCATGCAGGTCACCATCGGCGTCGTGACGGGTTTCGGATCTGTGGTGTCGGCTGTCGCCTCAACAGTCGTGTTTCTAGCGGTTCTCCTTGTCCTGCTCTTCGCAGGGTTGAAGGGCAATGCCGCGGCGAAATCGTTGCAGCCTTGACCGCCTGACCCTGCCGCTGTCAGACGTGCCCAAGGTCTCAGCTCCCGATACGCGGTCGTTCGCGCCGACGTGGTCCTCGATCGCGCATCTCGAGAATCGCCACCGCCGTGGACGCGACCGTCTTGTCGTCGTCGCTGGCGATCCGGGCGAGCGCCTCGCGTGCTGCCGCGCCGGGAATCTCTGCGAGCGCCTGCGTGATTCGCAACCTCGTCGGGGCGTCGCCAGTGCCGTCGAGCTTTGCCTGCACGGCATCGACGACCTCACCGCTGGTCGGTGAGTGCTCCGCGAGAAGACCGAGCACCTCGCCGGCCTCGACGTCGCGTCGCCCGTCGGCGACCATCTCGAGGAGAGCGGGCATCGAGACGGCCTCTCCGCGAGATCCGAGGGCGAGAGCGGCGTCGGCACGGACTATCGCGTCCGAATCATCGAGAGCTCGCTTCAGTGACCGAGTTGCTTCCTCGGCGTGGATCCCGGATATGGCCGACGTCGCGCGGCGTCGAACCTCGACGTCCTCCGATTCGAGCCCCTTCGTGAGACCTGCAAGGCCCGCACCTTCGCTCCTCGCCAACGCCCACTGCAACGCACCCGCCACGTTGGCATCCTTCTCCGACAGGATGGCTTCGACGAGTGCGTCGACGGGCAATGCCGCATTCGCATCCTGCGACAGGATCGCTTGCTGACGGTGGGCGGCGAACTCGGATTCGAGTGCACGCAACAGCGAGACCATGCGCAGGACGTCGTCCCACTCCGAAGGGGCGGTGGCGTCGACCCTTTCGAGTTTGGTCAGCAATTCCTCCTCCGCCGCGATCCGTTGACGAGTGTGTTGCATGAGTTCACCCACCAAATCGGCTGGGGCGAAGTCCGGTTCGTCCAGTGCACGCTTGGCCTCGTTCAACGAGAGCCCCAACGTCCTCAGGCTTTCGACGTGGAAGAGTCGGCGGATGTCGTCGGCGGAGTACTCGCGGTAACCGCCGGACGTGCGGCCCGTCGGCTTCACCAGCCCCAATGTGTCGTAGTGACGCAGCATCCGTGTGCTGACACCACAGCGCCGCGAGACCTCGCCGATCAACATCCGTCTCCCCTTCCTACGCGTCCGGGCCGATTGCCGCGACGCGCTTCGCCAACTCGTGCGAGAGAGCGAACCCACCGTCGGGGTCGTGCCAGAGTTGCTTTGTAGCATCAGCATGCGCCCGAACACGCGGATTCGTGCTTGCGCCGGCCGCCTCGAGCACCGGAAGTACAGCCTCGCCGAGCCCTGTCAGAGCTCTGCTGAGACTGAGCTGCATCTGCAGTTCACCCCGTCCGAGTTCGGTGGCCAGATCGGTCGCGAGTGCACCTTCACCTCCAACGGGCACGAGAGCCACGGCCGCACGCCACGCACTGCGCGCGACTTCGTCGTCCTGGTCGTGAACCAGCGCAGAGACCTCGGGCCACGCGATCGGATCGCCGATCTTGGACAAGGTGTGGAGTGCCTGGCTGCGGGCTTGCGAACCGTCGGTCCCGAGCTCACGAATCAGCTGCGGCACCGTGATTTCAGCCGGCAGGCGGCACAATGCCCAGGTCAACATGTCGCGGACGAAGAAGTCCGGCTCGACGGCACACCGATCGACCAGGGCATTCGTCAGCTCAGGGTCCGGGCGTGTGCCGGCGGCGAGCGCGGCTCGCAGCCGAACCGAGGGGTCGGCTGCGGCCAGTGCGTCGACGAGGTGAGCATTCTGCCCACCGTGGTTGGTTGTGTTCACGACAACCACCTCCTTCGTCGACCATTGGAGTCCTTGTCACTGTGTCAAGGTCAAGCTCCGCTGTCACCGACACGTGAAAATCACCTCGGACTACACGCCGGTTGTCGATCCTGGCCGAAAGATCATCAGGACGACGACAACGACCCACAGCAGATTGAAGATTCCCGTCGAAGTACCCAGTCGACGGGTCAGCCGCGTTGCGACGTCCACACCGGTCCCGGTTCCGTCGATCGCAGCCATCGTCAGCCGTTGGGCAGGGAGCACTACCGCGGTGAGTATCACGGCAGCAACGACGGTGAGTGCAATCGAGGTGAGGATCCACAGGTCACCGAGTACCCCCAGATTGACGGCGGTCGCGACACCGAGCATCGGAACGACGATCCCGATCGTGGCGTACACCCGAACGATGCGATGCAACATTCCCGTCGTCGCAACACTGCCGCTGTCCGGATCGGCGAGCGCTGCGCGGCTCGCCACCGGGAACATACTCGCCGCCACAGCGACGGGGCCGATGGCAAGAATGGCCGCAATCACATGGAGGGACAGCAGGATTCCGGTCATGGGAGTTCTCGCGTTTCGGTACGCGTAAGCGTATTCACGCCGCGCCCGGGGCGAAGGTGATTACAGGCTCGGCGCCTTTGGCCGACCACACCGTTCCACGACGCTCGTAGTCGAAGAGCGCTTCGACCTCGAGACTTATCCGGGGCCCGAGGCATCGTTCCAACAGGTACAGGCCCAGGTCGAGACCGGATGTCACACCGCCGGCGGTGATCAGGTCACCGTCGTCGACGATTCGCGCCTGGATCGGAATTGCCCCGCCGGCCGCCAGTGCGTCCACGGCGAGATGATGCGTCACGGCGCGGCGCCCGACGAGAAGCCCCGCCATCGCCAGTGCCAATGACCCTCCACAGACGGTCGCAACGAGAACACCGGGATCGTCGAGTGCGCGGCGCATCATGACAGGCAGTTCGGTTTTCGTTGTGGCCGCGAGCCTTTCCGGCAAGCTGGTACCCGGCTGGTTCGCGTTGGGTTCGAAGAGACCCGATGCTCCGGGAACGATGATCAAATCCGCGTGTTCTACATCGAGGGTCGCAGTGGCAGTCATCGCAAGTTCACCACTCCCGCTCAGGACGGTCCGAGGCCCCTCCGCGCTGACGAGTTCCACGCTCAACGCCCCACCGCTGGCGAGCCCCCCGGCGTAAAGCACCTCGTACGGGCCCACGACATCCATGGGATCGAATCCGTCGAACAACACGATTTGCGCGTGCACTGCAACCTCCGATTTTGTGCGACGCACTCCTGCGCACGTCGCTGTCCCCCACGACAGTAGGAGGAAATTCGCCTCCGCAGCGACGGCTGAAAGCCAACCTTCGACGGTTTTCAGACAATGTCGAAGATTCTGCAAAATACCAGTTGACGAGCTTTTTCGATTCACGAGTTCGTCGGATCTCGCGCCACATACGCTAAGTTTCAGACATGCATGACGTTGCAGTTCTCGCGTTGCCCGGGGTGGTACCGATGGATCTGGCGGCACCCCTCGAAGTCTTCGGACGATGCAGACTCCCCTCGGGTGCACCGGCGTATCGGACCGCAGTGTGCGCGCTCACCGAGGAGGTGGAGACCGGAACGTTCACAATGCGAGTACCGCACGGACTGCCACGCCTCGCCCAGGCCAGCACGATCATCATTCCCGGCACCGCCGATCTCGACGTGCCGATCGACCCCGCGATCATCGATTCCCTCAGATCAGCCGCGGACCGCGGCACACGCATTGCGTCACTGTGCGTCGGTGCATTCACACTCGCCGACACAGGCTTGCTCGACGGACTTCGCGCGACAACCCACTGGGCGGCAGCGTCGGAGCTGGCCCGCCGGCACCCGGCCATCGACGTCGATGCCGCCGTTCTCTACGTAGACAACGGGCACGTCCTGACTTCCGCCGGCGCCGCGGCCGCACTCGACCTTTGCCTGTACATGGTGCGTCAGGACTACGGGTCTGCGGTCGCCGCCGACACTGCGCGACTGAGCGTGATGCCGCTCGAACGTGCCGGAGGGCAAGCACAATTCATCGTCCACGAACCTCCCGTACCCAGCGGGGCAACCCTTCGACCACTACTGAACTGGATGGAGGAGAATCTCGGGGAGCAGCTCGACATCACGGCGATCGCGGCCAAGGCAACGATGAGCACCCGCACGCTCAACCGCCGGTTCCAGGAACAAATCGGTACGACGCCGTTGCAGTGGCTCCATCACGCGCGGCTCCGCCAAGCGCAATTTCTGCTCGAGACTACCGACCACTCCATCGAACGTGTTGCGGGACAAGTCGGGTTCAATGCCGTCACGACATTCCGCGAACGCTTCCGAGACCTGGTCGGTACCAGTCCACAGCGATACCGGACGCAGTTTCGAACGTCGCGGTAGTCGACCTACTTCTCACTCTGTCTGCTCACCATCTCCGAGATCCAGATCGGCGCAAACGGCGAGGTACAGTTCGGCGGAGTCGGGTAATCCTCGAGCACTCGCAGACGCTCACCGATGTCGATTGCGCGGGCCCGGAACTCGGCATGTTCGATCCCGATCTGAGCCAGGCAGTGGTTCATCGCCCATTGCAGGCGATCAGGAGCATCCTTCATCTCCGCCTCGATGACGTCGAGCAATCCTGAAAGATCAAGTCCCTCAGGCTTCTTCGCTACGCGCTCGGTAGTCAGGGCCCAGCCGGCGCTCGCAACCACAGGATCGGAGTCTGCGGTCCAGGCCACCCGCAATTCCTCCGCGTGCGGGTTCTTCTTCACCACGTAGTTGACGAGCCAGTCCTGCACCTTGGGAGTACGGGCCTCACGCAACATGACGTCCAACTGGTCACGCTCGAACACCTTCGGGCGGCAGATCAGAAGGGCAAGCAGTCTCGCTGCGGTGTCGCCCGTTGCCCAAAGCTGTTGTGCGAGTTCCTGCTGAGTCTTCAATCGCTTCGCAACAGCGCGCAGCTTTGAAAGGTTCACACCGTGATCGTCACCGTGTTTCTCGTTCACCGCGCGCGCCTTCGGATCCTCGAGCGCAGCCAGCTCGTCCATCACCGCGGCAACCGTCGTTTCAGCCACGTCGTCCTCCAGTCACTATTTCTGCGATTCACCTACAAGCAAAGCACGAGAAGGCGAGCGACCCACGTTTGAAACTTCGACCACTGGGTACATGTCTGCTCCTGAGGTGGCGGCACGCCACCATGAAGACAGGACGAACCTTGCATATGCGACGCGCCGCGGGTGCTGAGAACGTGGACGAAACCACACGCGGAGATGAAGGCGGCGGTAAGAACGTTCTCACTCGGGCCATAACCGGCCCACTCCTTTTCATGTTCATCCTCGGAGACGTCCTGGGCGCCGGCATCTACGCATTGGTGGGCGTCATCGCCGGTGAAGTTGGTGGAGCCGTCTGGGTACCACTGCTCGTAGCGCTCGTCATGGCATTGCTGACAGCAACGTCGTATGCCGAACTGGTCACCAAATATCCGCGGGCGGGCGGTGCAGCAGTATTCGCCCAACGGGCGTATCGGAAACCACTGATCTCGTTCCTTGTCGGCTTCTCGATGCTGGCGGCCGGCGTAACCAGTGCGGCGGGACTCGCCCTCGCCTTCTCGGGCGACTATCTCAAAGCCTTCATCGACGTCCCAACCGTTCCAGCGGCGCTCGTCTTCCTGCTCCTGGTGGGACTTCTCAATGCCAGAGGCATCAAGGAGTCGATGCGCGCCAACGTCATCATGACAGTCGTGGAGGTCACCGGGCTCGTCCTCGTTGTCGTCCTCGCTTGCATAGTTCTCGGGCGCGGCGACGGAACCCTGAGCCGCGTCGTGGAGTTCGACGACAGCCGATCGCCTGCACTCGCGGTGCTGGCTGCGGCACTCCTCGCGTACTACTCTTTTGTCGGCTTCGAAACGTCCGCGAACGTCGCCGAAGAAGTGAAGAACGTGAGCAAGGTCTACCCACGCGCACTGTTCGGAGCATTGCTGACAGCCGGCGCCGCCTATGTCCTTGTCGGCCTGGCTGTCTCGGTGGTCCTGCCCGCCGACGAACTTGCCGCATCCTCCGTGCCACTGCTGGAAGTTGTGTCAGCTGCCGACGTCGGCGTTCCACCTCGCCTGTTCAGCCTGATCGCGTTGGTCGCCGTCGCCAACGGCGCACTGCTGACAATGATCATGGCGAGCAGGCTCACGTACGGAATGGCGTCGGAAGGCTTGCTCCCCAGCGTATTCGCGCGGGTGCTGCCGCGGCGCCGGACCCCTTGGGTGGCGATCATCGCGACCACCGCCGTTGCCATGGCCCTGTGCGTCACCGGCTCGTTGTCGGCCCTGGCGGAGACGGTGGTACTCCTGCTGCTTTTCGTATTCATCAGCACCAACATCGCGGTCCTGGTTTTACGTCGTGACGTAGTGCAACACGAACATTTCCGAACGCCGATCATCTTTCCGATCCTCGCCCTCGGGACGTGCGTTGCGTTGCTCACCCAGCAGAGCGCTGCGACATGGTTGCGCGCATCATTACTCTTGGCCGTCGGAGTTGTGCTGTACGCCCTCTCCCACCGGCGATCCACGAAGTAAGGTGCGATGTTCACGAGGGGGTGTGATGACCGACAGTTCTGACGCACCAGATGTAATTCAGCGTCGAGAGCGAAAGATCGACAGGCGAACCCTGACGTACGGCCTGTCAGTCGTTCTGGCTACCGCAGTATTGGTTATCGCGATCGTGTGGTTGGGCTCGCGACGAGGCGAATGCTTCGGCACCGACACCTTGCTGTGCTCACAGAAAGATCGCCGGCTGGCGGTGTTCGTCCCGAGCCTCGTGTTGCTGCTCGGCTCCGTAGGTGCGTTCTTGCGATCTTCCCTGCGATTGCACCGCCTGCGGCGCCTCTACATCCGGCCGTACATGGCATGGCTCCTGACGGGGCTCACCGTCGTGTATCCGGCAGGAGCTTACCTCCTGACCTATGGGTAAAATCTCTGAATATGCCTGTTCGACAAACAGATTCACGGCAAAGGTTCACAACCTTGGGTCAGAATAGTCGGGCGCATCGTATTCACAACGTGATGCACCGGGACCAGGATCCCTCTTCCCCGGTGGCCGCGACGTCGCGGGGCACGTCGAGTCCGTCTTCTGTATTGAGATATTCGAGATGCAGGACAGTCACCGCGAGTCGGTCCTTCCGATAGCCCTCTCCATGCGTCGGCAATGCCGTTGATCGCGAACTTCGATGCACCGAACGCCACTGCCGATCGTTCGCGGGATCAGGCGCTCGGGCAAAGAATCGTGCCCGTGATGTTGGCGCTGAACATTTCCAGCATGTCGACGTTGGATTGATCTGTGAACTCAGAGTCGGAAGTGAAGGCGTCGCCTTCCCGATTCGTGGCCGTCGCTCCTCAGTCCCTCGATCAAAGCACGACCGAGACCTCGGCTCGCACCGACAACAACCGCCCTCGCCACAATTACACCCTTCGTCGTCGCTCGAACCGATCCTATCGATCCAGCCGTCGCCGGTAGTTTCGTCGAGACGCGAGAGACTCAGATTCGCACCGTAGTGCAGCTGGACGACTACGGGCTCGCCAATATTTCAGCCAGGGCACTGGCGAACTCGCGAGCTTGGTCGGAGGTGAGGGTGGAGGCGGTCACACGAAGTGCCCGGTGGCACTGACCCGGCGTCGCCGAGAACTGACTTCCATCCCGCACGAGCCAGCCAGACTCGGCGAGTCGCTCGACAATCGGTTCGGAATCCCGATCCAGCGGAACCCAGACATTGAGTCCGTCGAAAGTGTCAGGAACCTCGATATCATGTTCTGACAGTGCAGATTTCAGAAGGGTTCGGCGGCGCTCGTAGACAGCGCGAGCATCGGCGAGGCCGTCGATCACCGTCGGATCACTCAGCAGTTCAGCACTCAAGCGCTGCTGCAGGTGACTGACCCAGTTGGCGCCCGACCGGAGATGAGTGCTCAGCCGAATGCCGGTGTCGAGGTCCGAGGCGACCACTGCCACGCGCAGGTCGGGCCCGAGAAATTTCGACACGGAACGAACAAGCGCCCACCGCGTCGTGCTCATCGGAGCGAGCCGACAGTACCGATTGCTGGACACGGCAGAGAAGTGATCGTCCTCGATTACCAGAACGTGAGGGAACTCGGCCAGGATGCTTCCGAGAATCGCCGCTCGGTCGGCGCTCATGCTGACCCCGGTGGGGTTGTGCGCACGAGGGGTGCAAATAATCGCGCGCACACCACTTTCGAGAGCACGCAGCAGCCCTTGCGGGGTAATACCCGAAGTGTCGATGTCCATCGGTACCGCTCGGAAGCTGTTGGCTTTGAGCGTTCCGATGCTCGCCAGGAAGCACGGATCCTCGATCGCGACGGCGTCACCTCGGGTCAAATGAGCGGTCAACAGTCGCTCGACCGCGTCAACGGCACCGTTGGTGATGGTGATCGAGCACGGCCTTGGAACCTCGTCCTCGATCGAGGAACGTGCCCAGGAATCGAGTAGAGGCTCGGTGGCTGCGGCGCCGTACAACCGGGGCGTGTAAGTGGTCCGGTCCAACGAGGCTCTGAGATCAGGCAGCAATGCCGGATCAGGATTTCCGCTGGCGAGATCCACGCTGCCAGGAAGAGCGGTACCGCCTTCTCCTTCCAGGAACGGTATGGCTCGCACGAAGCTGCCGCGCCGGCCCTGTGTCTCCACAACTCCCCCCGCCACGAGCAAGCGATAGGCTCCGGCAACTGTGTTCCGGTGAACCTCGAGATCGTCGGCCAAGGCCCGTATGGGCGGCAACGCATCCCCTGGAGCCAGTACCCCAGCACTGATGAGATTGCGGATGCCCTCGGAAATCTCGCCCGCTGTCCCGCGGACGACATAGAGCCTCACCTGGTACGCCACAGTGCTGGTCACAGGCTCACTCTATTAGCACATGACAAAACCTCCACGCTGTGACACATTGTCACATGACAAAAAATCTGCGAGGAGACACATGATACTGCCCGGACAATTCCGTCTCTCGGACGACGCGGTCGGCGACTCTCTCCACGCCGGTGGATTCGGACACCTGGTCACACCGGGCCCCGAGACCCTCGAAGTCACGTCGATGCCACTGCTGTACAACGCCGAAGGAAACGTGTTGGAGGGGCATCTCGCCCGGACGAATCCGCATTGGCGATACACCGGGACATCGGAGTCTCTGGTGATCCTCCCCGGCGCCGACGCCTACGTGAGCCCCGAGTTCTACCCGAGCAAGAGCGTCCACGGGAAGGTCGTCCCGACATGGAACTACGAAGTTCTCTACGTCTACGGCCAACTGGTTGCGCACGACGACGAGCAGTGGCTGCGTGCGCACGTCACCGCACTGACAGCTCGACATGAATCCGGCCGTGAGAACGAATGGAAGGTCACCGACGCGCCGCCGCAGTTCGTCGATGCGCAGCTGCGAGGGATTGTGGGGATCGAACTGAACGTGACCCGTGTCTACGGAAAAGCGAAGTTGAACCAAAACCGTTCCCCCGCTGATCGCTCCGGCGTCATCCGGGGTCTGGAGAAGGGCTCATTCTCCGAACGAGAGACCGCCGCAGCGATGGTCGCAGCGGGTCTCGACAACGGTTGACCGTTACGCCGTCGTCGTACGCCTTGTCTAGTCGCACATTCAGGTGAGCGGTTTTCCACCCGTCACGCCGATGACTTCCCCAGTGGTGTAACTGGATTCGCCAGAGGCGAGAAATACATAGGCGGGAGCAAGTTCGGCCGGCTGACCTGCCCGCCCGAGCGGAACGTCGTCCCCGAACGTCTCGAACTTCTCCTTGGGCATCGTCGCCGGAATCAGTGGCGTCCAAATCGGTCCAGGTGCAACAGCATTGACCCTGATTCCCTTTCGTGCGACATCGGCGGCCAGTCCCTTGGTGAAGTCGATGATGCCCGCCTATGTCGTGGCGTAATCGAGCAGCTCGGGCGACGGGGACGCACCTTGGATGGACGAGGTATTCACGATCGTCGATCCGGGCTCCATCTGCGCGATCGCTGCTTTGGAGAGCCAGAATAGTGCGTAGAGGTTGGTTTTCATCACACGGTCGAATTGTTCGGTGGTGATATCGGCGATGCCGCCCATCTGCACCATCTGAAACGCGGCGTTGTTCACCAAGATGTCCAGTCCGCCGAGTTCACGCACCGCGGTTTCGACCAAAGTAGAACAGTGTTCCTCGCTTCGGAGATCTCCCGGCACCGAGACGGCTTTGCGACCTGCCTCCTCGACCCAGCGAGCGGTTTCCCGAGCGTCCTGTTCTTCCTCGTCGAGATAACTCAGGACAACGTCCGCGCCTTCTCTGGCAAATGCAATCGCGACCGCACGCCCGATGCCCGAATCTGCTCCGGTGACAATCGCACGCCTTCCTTCGAGTCGACCGCTTCCTCGATAGGTGTTTTCACCGTGGTCGGGAGGAGAAATCATGTCTGCGGTGAGACCGGGGTGTGCGATCTCCGCCTGCCGCTCACGCACAGGAGCGGGGAACCGCGTGGTCGGGTCCTGCATTGCGAACTGGTCCGGCATATCGATACTCCTCGGGTGACGCAGTTTCTCGTGGGCTTCTGGATGGATGCACTGCACATGCCTCCTTCCCGCCGAATAGAAATCGAAACCTCGGGGTGGCCGGGATCTCACTCGTCCTGGCGCCGACGATCTCGGTGCGTCGACCCCACTTGTTCGTTGTGGTTACTACGCGGTAGGTCGGGGTAGCCCGCGTAGCGGCGGTGGCTCCGCGACCCGCGGAGCACGCGTCGAGCAGAAGCTGAACATCATGTAAAGCACGCACCGACGAAGGGACGACCCCGTTATGAGCAACTCCGAAACCACGTCCGCCTTGATCACGCAGCTACGCATCCTCCTCGGACTGACGCACGCCGAGATCCAGGTCGCCGAAACGCGCGTCGCTCAGGCCAGAACCGAAGCTGTTCGACGCGAACTCACGGAAAACGCAGAGAACGGTCGTGAAAGGGCCGGTTCCATCGAGTCCACAATTCGCGATCTGGGTGGCGTACCTGAATTGGTCGGTCCGTTCATCGGGCGAGCGACAGCAGGAGTGAAAGCGATGGTCGAACAGGCCCAACCTTTCGACGAAGCTGTACTGGGTGACCTTGCGCTCGAACATCAACTCCTCGACCGCTCGCGCTACCTCAAAGCCCTGGCCACAGCCGGCGGCGATCAGACCGTCGCCACATTGGCCGATCGACTCATCACTGCGCACTCGGCGACTGTGGAGTGGCTGACCACCGTCCTGGCCGAAGAGGCGCTCGGGGGCCCGGCGGCTTTGCGTCGCACTCCCTTCCAAGCGGCCACAGGCGCAGCCATTCGACTGGTGAACGTTCCCGTCTCCTGGTCCACTCGCAGCCTCGACCGTGCGATCGACGCCGTTCGCACCTCGCCGCCGGTATTGGGTGAGCTGATCAGCTGGGGTGCGTATGCCGGCGACGTGACCGTGAAAACGCTGTCTGCCAGTAGGGACGCGGCCATTGCCACTGCAGAGAAGGTCACTCGCCGAGAGGGCGCGGACGGCGCCGCAGACGTCTTCCGTTCGGTGCGAAAGTCGAGTGGGCTACTCGACCCCACTGAACTTCCCATCGAAGACTTCGACGAACTCAACGTCGCGCAGGCCGTCTCCGCGGTGAAGGAACTGACCGAGGCCGCCCAAGTGCGAGATATCGTCGCGTACGAGGAAGCGCACAAGAACCGACATGGCGTTGTCTCCGCTGCTCAGGCAAGGCTGGCAGCGATCGCCCAGGAAGTCGTCGGTATCAACTAGATCGTTCGACCGCGACGCTCGGCGTTGTCTCGTCGAACCCGATGCGCGAGATCCAGACTTACGAAACCGAATCGAAAGGCACGAAACATGGTCGAAGTCACCCGAAAGTTCACCGCCGAAGTACCGATCGAGAAGGCGGCCGCGTTTCTCCGCGACTTCGCCAACGCCCCACTGTGGGATCCGGGCACCGAGAGTTGCACCCAGACCTCGGATGGCCCGATCGGTATCGGAACCCAGTGGCACAACGTGTCCAAGCTGTTCGGCATCGGCACCGAACTGACCTACACCTTGGTGACCGACGAGCCGAATCACATTGTGCTCGAAGGAAAGAACAAGACCGCCACGAGTACTGACGACATCACCTTGACCGCAATCGGCGCGAACTCGACTGAAATCGACTACCGAGCGAACGTCGAATTCAACGGCGCTGCCAAGATCGCCTCCCCACTGTTGAAAGCGGGATTCGAGGCCAAGGTGGCACCCGAGACAGTCAAGAAGATGACCGGGGCTCTCGAGGCCCTCTGATCGGCAAGTTGCGTCAGGGTTTGGTCGCCGACGTCAGCGCCGATTCGCGATCCGTCGAACCCAGCGCAGCGCGCGCGGAATCGAGAATTGCCTCGGAGAGGGGGGATCCCTTCGTAGCTCGCGCGAGGACCAATGCGCCGAGCATGGTGGAGAGCCGGACGAGACCGTCCGCTTCCTCGTCAGCCAGGGCTGCGGCAAAATCACCCACGCCCTCCGTGTAAACCCGACGGGCCCCGCTGTCTGCAGGCTCGCGCGCCATGTCGGCGGCGAGCGCGGCAGCGGGGCATCCGTCTGCCGGGTTGTCGCGATGCTCCACCGAGAGATAAGTGTCGATCAGAGCTTTCCGGGCAGAGTCACGTTGCCCTGCATGCTCTTCGAGCCCCGCACTGTGAAGCTGAGCCAGCTCGGCAAAAGCATGGGCGGTAGCTTCGTCGATCAGCGCATCCTTGGACGCGAACTGCTTGTAGAAACCACCGTGGGTCAGTCCCGACGCCTTCATCAAGTCTGCGACGCTGAGGTGAGTGCCCTTCTCACGGAACAGACGGGCGGCATTTTCCACGACGCGTCGACGGTTCTCTTCCGCTTGCTGCTGCGATACGCGACCCATCAGCATCCCTCCGGCTTGGATTTCACTTGACATCTATCTTAACTCGATCTTAGATTACATTCATAATCTAAATGTCGGAGCAGCCGACGCTAGCCGCAGCACTGGGAGAAATCATGGACCTGAACAACACCGTTGCCGTTGTGACCGGAGCCAATCGTGGACTCGGACGGCATTTGGCCGCGGGACTCGTCGAGCGCGGCGCGAAGGTGTACGCAGCTGCCCGCAATCCGGAAACTGTCGACCTGCCCGGCGTGATTCCCCTGAAATTGGACGTGACGGACGCCGAATCGATCACGGCTGCGGCCCGAATCGCATCGGATGCGACCTTGCTGGTCAACAACGCCGGTATCTCCACCTCCGCGGCCTTGATCAGCGGCGACATCGATGACGTTCGACGCGAGATGGACGTCAATTTCTACGGCCCACTCGCCGTGACCCGAGCGTTTGCTCCCGTCATCGAAAACAACGGAGGCGGAACAGTACTCAATGTTCTCTCAGTGCTGTCCTGGTTCCATCCTGCCGCACTGGGGTCTTACGCGTCATCGAAGGCAGCGGCATGGGCGATGAGTGACGCCGTTCGAGAAGAACTGGCGCCGCGCGGAATCTCCGTCTCGGCACTCCATGTCGCGTACATGGACACCGACATGGCCGCGGGCGTACCCGCCGAACAGAAGATCGATCCTGCTGATGTCGCGGCGCAAGCACTGGACGGCATCGAAAGCGGGCTCGCCGAAATTCTCGCCGACGACACCACCCGGTACGTCAAGCAGAGCCTGTCGTCGTCGAACTCCGAGTGACCGAGAGACTGTCGACGGGCGACACTCATCCCACCGATTTGAGACTGGCCAATCTGCTCAGAATCGGTGCCCGCCAAGCCTCGAGATCTTCGGGACCGTTCTCTTCCCACAACTCGTGCAACTCCGACGTGTCGCTGTCGGAGACTGCGCGCTCGAGAGCGTTGAGGATCCAGGTTTTCTGCTCCGGGCTCAAGGTTCCGGCGTACCCCGCGGCGTCAATCTCGTCCAGCTGCACGGGCTTCGGCGCAACCCCGTGCGCAACCGCAAGAATCTCGGCGACAGCGATGGCTGTTTGAGCATCATCGGCATCGAGGTAGCCGTCGTCGGGGTGGCGAGCGTAATCGTCGATGTCGTAGTCACCCGCCTGTATCGCGCTGAGCAGGTCGCCCGCTACGTCGTTGTCGAAAGGTCCTGAACCCCAAGTCCCCATGCTGTCTCTCCGATCCGTGCCCGCGTCATCTGTCGTAGCGATAGTAGTGAATCACCGGCCTCGGCCAGGCTCGTCCGGCTGAAAGTGCTGCGTTCGCCGTATATCGACTCAGCGCAACGGGACGCGAATGATGCGGTCGTCACCGGGGTTCGGGTCGCCACGACCGTCCGTGTTGTTCGTCAATATCCACAGCGACCCATCGGGAGCGAGGGCCACGTCTCGAAGGCGTCCGTATGTGTCGACGAAGTGCTCGTCGGCCGTTGCGAGATCGGTCAGCGGCACAACCCGGAGCCGCTCGCCACGAAGATTGGCGATGTAGATCGTGCCGTCGTGGATGGCGATTCCGCTGGGGCTGGCATCATCCGGTGACCATTGCTGGAGCGGGTCGATGAACGCGTCCTCGCCGGCAATGCCTTCGACCTCGGGCCACCCGTAGTTTCCGCCTGCTTCGATTTCATTGAGCTCGTCCCAGGTATCCTGCCCGAACTCGCTGGCGTACATCGTGCCGTCCTCGGCCCAGGCTATGCCCTGCGAGTTGCGGTGGCCATAGCTGTAGACGCGCGAGCCGGCATACGGATTATCTTGCGGTACACCGCCATCCGGAGTCATTCGGAGGATTTTCCCGGACATCGAGTCGAGGTCCTGAGCCCTGTCTCGACTACCGGCATCACCGACGGTCACGTACAGCATCCCGTCCGGGCCGAACGCGATGCGACCACCGTTGTGGTAGTTGGCCGAAGCGAGCCCGTCGAGAATCGTCTCGGCCGGCCCGAGCGCGAATTCCCCCGAAGCACCGATGATGTCGAAGCGTTCGATCCGGTTCTCCCCGTTCGCGGTGAAGTACGCGTACAGGCGGTTTTCACGTACTGCGATCCCTAGTAAACCGCCCTCACCTCTTGGGCTGACGCCGTCGACGACTCCCACCTCGCGGCTGTTTCCGCCGGCGTCGAGTTCGAGGATTCGCGCGCTGTCGCGCTCACTGACAAGTGGTGTGTCGCCGTGGAATGCGATCGACCAGGGCGCGTCCAAGCCGTCGGTGACGGTCTCGGGTTCACCGAAGGCCGCGGCGGGCGCCGATCGTGTTGTCGTGCTTGCCTGCGGACGGGGCCCTTCAGGATCCTCGCTACCGCAGGCCGTCAGGAAGGCCGAGACGAGCACGGCGGTGCCCAGTCCTCGGATCTGTCGTCGTGTCATGGGCGCGTCTCCCGGGTGCAGGCAGTCTTTGCGCCGACGGTAGCGCGCAATCGGCCACACCGGGAGTCCCTTCGAGTACCCCCAACGAACGGGACTCCCTCGCAGGCGACAGGCGTGATGCCCTGGACGGGTGCGCCACGACATGCGCGTCGTCAACAGAAAGAGAACTGACCACCTCATGATTTCCGTCCCGACAGTCGAAGGAACCGGCCGCCTGCCGCTCGTGATCTACGTGCTGGCCGTCGGCGTTTTCCTTATGGGCACAACCGAATTCGTCGTCGCCGGCATTCTCCCTGAGATCGCGAGCGACCTCGACACGTCGATCGCGAACGTCGGGCTGATGATCACCGTCTTCGCGATCGGAATGATCGTCGGCACGCCGACGATGGCGATCTTGACACTCAGGGTTCCCCGACGCGTGACCTTGAGTTGGGCGCTGGTTGTCTTCGCGATCGGACACGTCGTCGTCGCGCTCTCGTCCAACTTCGGACTCATTCTCGGCGCCCGCTTCCTCACCGCCGTGGCGACGGGCGCATTCTGGGCAGTCGCCGCAGTGGTCGGAGCGAAAGCGGCAGGCCCGGCGTCTTCCTCGCGCGCACTCGGCATCGTCTTGGGCGGAGGCATGCTCGCGAACGTCATCGGTGTTCCGCTCGGCGCTCTGTCCGGCCAAACCATCGGGTGGCGTGGTCCTTTCTGGACACTCGCAGCCCTCGCACTCGTTGCCGCGGCCGTTGTCCATCGATTGGTGCCCGCCGACTCCGATTCCGATGCGGTGCCGTCTTGGCGAGCGGAGATCGCGAGCCTGCGGGACGGACGTATCTGGCTCGTTCTGTCCGGCTGCACCGTCGTATGCGGTTCGTCGCTGGCGGCATACAGTTTCATCTCGCCGCTGTTGACCGAGAACACGGGCCTTGTCGCGTCGGCAGTGCCACTGGTACTTGTCGGCTACGGACTCGGTGCGTTCGTCGGCTCCAATCTCGGCGGCCGACTCGGTGCAAAGCATCAGTACGGCGTCTTGTTCGCCTCGGCAACGATGACGTTTCTCGTACTCGGTGCGCTCTGCCTCTTCTCGTACAACTCATTC
The DNA here is from genome assembly GCF_055562955.1 of Kitasatospora sp. NPDC015121. NCBI lineage: Bacteria > Bacillati > Actinomycetota > Actinomycetes > Kitasatosporales > Streptomycetaceae > Kitasatospora > Kitasatospora sp. NPDC015121. The sequence goes on along the minus strand of NZ_JBVHEH010000025.1, from coordinate 70,284 downwards.
GTGACAGTGATTCTCGTGGTCATGCTGGGACTGTTCGGCATGTCGACCAATCCCATCCTGATCGGGATGGCTGTGCGGTATGCCGATCAGGCGCCGACGATGGCTTCTGCTCTCAGCACCTCGTCGTTCAATCTGGGCACAGCGGTCGGCTCCTGGATCGCCGGGTTCGCGTTCGCCTCGAGTCTCGGTGCCACTGGGCCGGTGTTGGTAGGCACCGGCTTCGCCGCTCTCTACTTTCTGCCGCTGATGATCCTGTTGCGTAAGGAACGCACGAAGCGCACCGTCGTCGACTGACGACGCACATCAACCGTCGCGCAGTTCGTCAGCCGTCCGTCAGCGAACGCTCCGACACGTGAGGCGCAGAGTCCGCATTGCCACTGGCTGCCAACGAGGCGAGTAGCTGCATCCGCTCGGCGGAGGGCGATCCCGGCTCTGCGGTGTAGATCGTGAGCGTCAACCCTGGCTCGGCGGCCATCTCCAAACCTTCGAAAGCAAGCGTCAACTCCCCCACTGCGGAGTGGTGAAAAGTCTTGAATCCGGCCCCGTGATGGCGGACGTCGTGCGCGCCCCACCGCCGCCGGAATTCCTCACTCCGAGTGCTGAGTTCACCGATCAGATCGTGCAATTCCTTGTTGTGCGGATCTCGCCCAGCCTCGGTTCGCAGAATCGAGACAGTCACCTCGGCAAACGCGTTCCAGTCCGGATAGAACTCGAAAGCTCTTTCGTCGAGGAACGTGAAGCGTGCGATGTTCGGCGGCTGCCCCGGCATGTCGTACACATCCTTGTAAAATGCACGCGCGAGTGTGTTGACCGCAAGAAGATCCATGCGACCGTTCCGTACGAAAGCGGGTCCCGCTGTGACTGCATCGAGCGCCCACTGCAGGCTCTGATGGGGCTTCCAGCACTTCGTATTTCGCCGACGCGGGGGCCTGGCTACCGGGCTTGCCGCGTGCGCGAGATCAAAAAGGTGGGCTCGCTCGGCGTCGTCGAGTCGTAGTGCCTTCGCAATGCTGTCGAGCACTCCCGGCGACGCGCCGCTGATCGCTCCGCGCTCGAGCCTCGTGTAGTACTCGACGCTCACTCCGGCAAGGGTTGCCACTTCACTTCGACGCAAACCTTCCACGCGGCGGTTCGATCCGGCCGGAAGTCCAACTTGCTCAGGCGTGACTCGGGCGCGCCGCGAGGTGAGGAATTCGCGTACCTGCGCTCGATCGTCCATGCCATCGAGGGTAAGTCAGTGACCGGTAGCGAGGGAGTCCCTCGCAGTACCACTATCGCGCAGGACTCCCGCAGGCCGCCAAATCGTGATCAGGTTGAAGGGACACGAAGAAACCGATGGTGAGGAGCCACGTCATGCGCGCTGTCGTCATGCATGCCCCCGGCGATGTCCGGGTTGAAGAGATCGAAGCACCGGTGATCGTCGAACCGACCGACGCGATCATTCGCGTTACAGCCACCTGCGTCTGCGGTTCCGACCTTTGGCCGTACCGCGGCATCGAAGAGCTGAATGGCCCGACGCCGATGGGACACGAATACGTGGGCGTCGTCGAACAGGTCGGCCCTGACGTCAACGACATCGAAGTTGGGGACTTCGTCGTGGGCTCGTTCGTCGCGTCGGACAACACCTGCGAAATCTGCGCGGCCGGCTTTCAGTCTCGCTGTATCCACCAGGTCATGATGGGCTCGGTCGGCACCCAATCCGAATACGCTCGCATCCCGCTCGCGGACGGAACCCTCGTCCCTGTCCGCGGAGAACCGACTGAGCGGCAGGCCCGCAGTCTCCTTGCAGCCTCCGACGTACTCGGCACCGGTTGGTTCGCCGCGGTAGCCGCGGAAGCTGGACCTGGCAAAACGGTCGCCGTCGTCGGCGACGGCGCAGTCGGACTCCTGGCGATCCTCGCTGCCAGACAACTCGGCGCCGAGCGGATCATCGCCATGTCACGTCATGCCGAACGGCAGGCACTCGCCACGCAATTCGGCGCCACCGACATCGTCGAAGAGCGGGGCGACGCGGGCATCGCGAAGATCAAGGAACTCACCGGCGGCTACGGCGCCCACTCGACCGTCGAAGCTGTAGGCACCCAAGAATCGATGATGCAGGCTATCGGAGCTACCCGTCCCGGCGGACACGTCGGCTACGTCGGGGTATCCCACGGCGTCGAACTCGACGGCATGAACCTGTTCTTCGCGACGGTGAGCCTGCTCGGCGGTCCTGCGCCGGTGAGGCGATTCCTACCCGAACTGATCGAGCTCATCATGACCGACCAGATCGACCCGGGCATCGTCTTCGACCTCACTCTCCCGTTGGAGGACGCCGCCGCCGGCTACCAGGCAATGGACGAGCGGCGCGCCACCAAAGTGCTACTCACCCTCTGACCGATACCGAAGGCGCGCACGGCAGAACTCGGGCTCCACGCGTAGATCGAGGAAGGTCTCGGCTACCAACGAGAGGCACCTATCGTTTACCGAGCAGCATGTTCACTGATCACCGCAAATGCGTACGACACCGAAGGTGAGGTTGGGCACTTCGCTTGGCGTGCAGCTGCTTTGAGCCAAAGGTTGCCACGCGACTGATCTGCACCCCGACAGCGGAAACCGATTGTACGAGTGAATGTTTCAAAGCAATCTACGGCTGCGCTACTTCGCAGCAAAGTCACTCGTCGCTACCTACGGTTGCGTACTGAATTCCTTGTGGGGCAGGCTTTCTGTGTACCGCTGACGAGCCGTATTGCTGACAAGCCGTATTGCTGACGAACCAAGGTCGGAGAACAATGGGTCACTACAAAAGCAACGTCCGTGATATCGAGTTCAATCTGTTCGAGGTACTCGGGATCGGCGAACTGTTGGATGCCGGTGCTTACGGGGATCTCGACACCGACACTGTGCGCAACATTCTTGCCGAGGTAGCGAGGCTGGCGGAGGGCCCGGTCGCCGCGTCCTTCGCCGACGCAGATCGGAACCCTGTCGAATTCGACGCACCCAATCACGCGGTCGTGGTCCCGGAACCGCTACGCAAGACCGTCGAGGCGGTGAACGAGGCCGGTTGGTCTCGGCTCGGTTTACCAGAAGGCATGGGCGGTGTTCCCGCTCCGGCGCCGCTGGTCTGGGCGATCGGCGAAATGTTGGTCGCGGCAAACGGATCGGCGAGCTTCTTCAACATGGGCCCGCTGATGGCAAGCGTGCTCTACTCCATCGGAAACGAACAGCAGAAACATTGGGCCAAAGAGGGATTCGAGCGCGGCTGGGCTGGAACCATGGTGCTGACGGAACCCGACGCCGGATCCGATGTGGGCGCAGGCCGAACAAAGGCGATCGAGCAGGGCGACGGTACGTGGCACATCGAGGGTGTCAAGCGGTTCATCTCCGGCGGCGACGTCGGAGACACTGCCGAGAACCTCTTCCACTTGGTGCTTGCACGACCCGAAGGAGCAGGCCCCGGAACCAAAGGGCTGAGCCTGTTCTACGTTCCGAAGTTCCACTTCGACTCGGAGACACTCGAACTGGGCGAGCGCAACGGCGTATACGTCACCGGCGTCGAACACAAGATGGGCCTCAAGTCATCCCCGACCTGCGAACTCACATTCGGGGCCACGGACGTTCCCGCGGTCGGCTGGCTCGTGGGTGACGTGCACAACGGTATCGCCCAGATGTTCCAGGTAATCGAGAATGCCCGGATGATGGTGGGTACCAAGGCAACAGGAACACTGTCCACCGGCTATCTCAATGCTCTGGAGTACGCAAAAGAACGAATTCAAGGTGCGGACCTCACCGAACTGACAAACAAAACCGCACCCCGAGTCGCGATCACGCACCACCCCGACGTCCGACGCAGTCTGGCGATGCAGAAGGCCTACGCCGAAGGCCTCAGAGCGGTCTACCTCTACACCGCTGCCCATCAGAATGCCGATGTCGCCGAATTGGTTTCCGGTGCAGACGCCGAATTGGCCGCGCGGGTCAACGACCTACTGCTGCCGATCGTCAAGGGCGTCGGCTCCGAGAAGGCCTACGAACTGCTCACCGAGAGCCTGCAGACCCTGGGCGGCTCGGGCTATCTTCAGGACTACCCCATCGAGCAGTACATCCGCGACGCCAAGATCGACACCCTGTACGAGGGCACCACGGCAATCCAGGCGCAGGACTTCTTCTTTCGAAAGATTGCCCGCGACCGCGGTGTTGCACTCGCTCACGTAGCCGGTCGCATACGAGAGTTCATCGACAGCGAGGCCGGGAACGGTCGTCTCAAGGCCGAACGAGTCCTACTCGAGACCGCGTTGACCGACGTGCAGGAGATGGCCGGGACGCTCACGGGCTACCTGATGGCTTCCCAAGACCAGCCTTCCGAGTTGTACAAGATAGGCCTCGGCTCGGTGCGCTTTCTGTACGCGGTAGGTGACCTGCTCATCGGATGGCGACTGCTGGTGCAAGCCGAAGTCGCGTTGGCAGCCTTGGATCGTGATGCGTCGGCAAAGGACCGGTCGTTCTATCGGGGCAAGGTGGTCGTCGCGTCGTACTTCGCGAAGAACATCCTGCCCGTCCTGGCGTCGACCAAAGAAATCCTGGGTTCCCTGGACAACGAGATCATGGAACTCGAGGAGGACGCGTTCTGACAACGTGCCATAGTGAAGGCATGTATATGCCCGACTTCGACTACGTGGGGGTATGGAGCTTTCCGATCATGGGGCCGGATGCACCAGACGACGCCCCTACCAACGTCGTCGAGGCGTGCCAGGCCGTCGGCAGGGATCTGCAATGCCGATGGCAAGGCCCTGATACGTACATGCAGAACTGCGTGTGGACGGTGTCGATGCTCGATGACGGTCAGTGCCACCTCGCGCTCGACGCTGGACCGCGGCCAAAAGACAAGAGTGCAGGAACCAGTTCTCTGATCGGTATCAGGTGCGTCGGGCCGCACGTCGAACAGTCTGCACAGGAACTGAGGGCCTTGATCGCCGGAGAAGTCCAGGATGAGCTGGCCGGCGGATTTCCGTTTGTGCACTGGCCCATTGAGAAGGACCGATTTCTGATGCCGTCATTGCGAGACGGGCGCGCGGTATGGGTGGTTCGTAGCTCGAATCGCATTGTCTCCGAGATCGGCGAACTCTGCCCGAGATGAGGATGCTTGCAGCGTGATTCAACCGTGGTCGGGGACCGGCGACGGAATCTTGTTGGAACGGTACGAGTCTCCGCGACGGGTCGGCCGCCAGAGACGCCAGTGTTTCGCTGACAGCCGGAACGGGAGATGGTCTTGTAGGTGACGAGCGCCGGACGACAACCGTTCGTCTGCAGGCAGATTGAGCCACAGGGACAGTGAGGATGCCGCGTTGCCGAGGGTTGCGCGTATTCCAGATTCGCCCAGAGTCCGGCCGTATCCATCCACGGCAAAACCGCCGAACATGTCCGGGGTGATGTCGGGAAACGGCACGCGGGTGTCCGGGTCGATCAGGCGTACGGGCGCGCTGTACGTCAGTGCCGCCAAAGAATGTCCGTAGGTTGTGACCGCATCGGACCGGACAAGCACACCGAGCGCGTCGTCGACGGAACCAGGTGGGACGTTCCATTCGGTATGGGTTTGCGCTTTGAGTCGTGGCCCACCGAAGATCCCGGTGGCAAGCTCGAACAACTGCTCGGTCGGCGCGGGCGGCCCGCCCTTGTGAATCTCGAACGTCCAGGACGGCAACCGGACTGGTTCGACACAGGCCTCCAGGAATGTGTGCAGGCGTTGAAATGCCACGTCGGGACGCTTGGCTCGAAGCGAGTGTGCGCCACCGGGCAACCCGTCGTACGTCACTACCTCCGGCACTGTGATGTCGGGTGTCCGCGCCATCACAGATTGATCAATCGCGTAAGCACGACCTCTGCCGGTTCGGCAGTGGCGTGACGGTACCCGGTGCCGGCCCACAGGTGCATGCGCTCGGGGTCTCCCTGTGCAACAGCGGCTTTGCGCATCGGGTTGGTCAGATGATGGATGGCCGGGTATCCGACGGGCGCCTGTGAATCGTAGCGGTCGATGAACTCGTTCCGAAGTGCCCGTGCGGGACGTCCCGTGAAAGCTCTTGTGACGACGGTCTTTCCACGCGAGTCGTCGGCCAGGGCCGACTTGTGTGGAGCCGAGGCACCACTTTCCTCGGTGCGCAGCAACACAGTACCGACTACTGCCGCCTCCGCTCCGGCGTGCAAGGCCGCTGCGACGTCGGCGGACGTTGCGAGTCCACCTGCCGCCAACAGTGGAACCGACGTGCGGTGACGGATCCGAGCGATCAGTTCGGTGATCGGTGTTTCTGCCGGAACCTGCAGGGGAGTAATGGTTCCGGAGTGACCACCGGCAGCCGCAGATTGCACGACGAGCAGATCAGCACCGGCGTCGACGGCAAGAAGTGCCTCTGCCTCCGAGGTCACGGTGAACACGACAGTCGAACCGGCCGCGCGCAGTGCCTTGACGACGCCGGGGGCGGGAAAGCCGAAAGTGAAACTGACCACCGGAACCGGGTTTGCCAGGAGGAGATCGATCTTGTCCTCGAAATAGTCGTCGTCCTCGACCGGTTCCCCGACGGGAAGTGTGACGCCGTAACGATCTGCCTCTACCTGAATCGCCTCGGCATAGGTTCGGAAGGCGGCGGCGTCGACAGGTACCGGGTTGGGCGCAAAAACATTGACACCGAACGAGACTCCCTCGGTACGCATGGTGTCCATCTGGTCGGAGAGAGCCTGTGGCGTCTTGTATCCGGCGGCAAGGAAGCCGAGGCCGCCGGCGCGCGCGGCGGCCACGACAAGAGCCGGAGTCGAGGCTCCTCCGGCCATAGGGGCCGCGATGACAGGGACTTTCAGGTCGAGATCGGTTGTGAGTGCACTCATTCGAACATCTCCAGTCCTACGCCGGACAGTGCTCCGGCGGTTTCGTCATCTGACATCAAAAACTACCTTCTCATTCGAGGTGACCGTCCGAGGGCCCGCATCGAGATCGGAAGGGAATCGGTATCGCAAGGCTGCGGCAGCCACTGCCGCGGCAAAGACGACGGCACTTCCGAGCAGCAGAGCGTCGCGGTACCCGTCTCGTAGCAGCGGAGTGACAACGAGCGGACCAAGAATCTGACCGACGCTGTACCCAGCAGTCAGCAACGCCACTGCGCGAGGGAACTGCAGGTGCGCGCCGATGGCCAACACGATCGACCCGACACCGAGGAAGGTCACTCCGAACAGGAAAGCGGAGATCAACGCAGGGCCGACGCCGCCGATCACAGCAGGAAGCGCTATGCCCACCGCCTGAATCAACAGTGCAGCCAGCAGCAGAGTCGGCCGCGACCAACGCAGGCTGAGCCACGCCCACAAGGCGCATGACGGAAATGCAGCCAACCCGACCACTATCCAAGCACCACTGCCCACCCATTCGGGTGCGGCGAGATCGATTGCGGCAACAAGGAACGTGCCCGCGATGATGTAGCCGACGCCTTCCAGGAAATAGCTGATGAACAAGGGCGTGAACCACCGGCGTGTGCGTTGGGAACCGATAGTTGCGGGTGCGTCCGGTGTGATGATCGGACGTGGTTCCGGTGTCAGTCTCCAGGCTACGACCGCGCACACCGCTGCGAGGGTCGCAGATGCCAGCCAGGCTGTACTCCAGGTGCCGATGAAGCGGATGACGAACACGAGGACACCGGACAAGGCGATACCCAGCCCGACTCCGCCGAACCCCCACCCGGCCAGGAAGTGGGACGTTCCCCGAAGGTGGGCGTGCAAAGCGCTGACGGCGATCATGAAGACGAGTGCGCTGGCGACGCCTGCGACGAGCCTGAGGACAAACCACATCGATCCGTCGTGTGTGGTGGGCATGAGCACCAACGTCGCAATGAGAACCACCAACGACGTACGCATCACCGCTGCCGAACGCACCACCCCGGGAATGAAGATTCCCGCGAGCGCACCGATGAGGTACCCGACGTAGTTGGCCGTGGCCAGGGTGGCGCCGAGCGAGGCGGACATACCAGCCTGAGAGTGCATCAGCGGCAGGATCGGTGTGTAGACGAACCGACCGATGCCCATGCTCGCGGCCAACGCAGCGCCGGCTTGGACTGCGTGCGTTCGCGGAGAAGTCGCGCTCTGGGCTGAGGTCATGGACTTATCCTGTGCCTCGTTCGTGCCGGACCGCCACGACCGCTTTGCTCCTGACTGATAGGCGCAACCTCCCACCGCACGTAGCATCCGGGCACGTAGCATCTGGGATTGTGGAGCTGCGTCAGCTGAGATACTTCGAGGTCGTCGCCGAGGAACTGCACTTCGGCCGAGCCGCGGCACGGCTACTGATAGCCGGACCCTCGTTGTCGCAGCAGATCAAGGCACTCGAACGCGACCTCGGCGTCAAGCTGTTCGTCCGCGACCGCCGCTCCGTCGCCCTGACCCCGGCCGGCGCTGCGCTGCTCCCCGACGTCCGCGCGCTGCTCGAGCGAGCCGAGAATCTACGCCGTCGCGCGGAACGTCTGTCCGGAGCTGAGCCCGTCCGGATCGGCTACGTCAACTGGCTTCCCACGGATCTCGTCGCGCGCACCTCAGGGGTTGCGCAACTGCACGTCGACCCGTGGGTGGTGCCCTCGCACGCGCAGGCCACGCGGGTGGCAGACGGTAGCCTCGACCTTGCTATCGCCTGGGTGCGGAAAACCGATGTAGCCCAACATGGTTTGAAGGCCCGCCTGCTCGGCGCGGATCGGATTCACGCGGTCTCCTCCGGTGCGGACACCACGCCGGTGCAGGCGCGAGACGTCGTCCTACTGGTCGACGACGACACCACCTCCTGGTGGTCGTGGAATGTATTTGCCGAAGAATTCGCCCGCGATACCGGCGCGCAGATCCTGCGCATCAACGATGGCGGGATCACCGGCCCCGCATTCTTCGATCACGTCCGAGCTATCGGCCGCCCCGTGGTCAACTCACCCAAGGGTCAGACCACAACGCTGCCAACCGACCTCACCGCACGTTCAATGGTCGACCCGGCAGCAGTCTGGACGTGGTCGCTCCTGTGCCGCGAGAACGAGACGCGCTCTGCTGTTCTCGCCGCCGTCGACGCTCTCACTCGGGACGTCACTGATCTCGGAATCCAAGAAGACGGAATATGGCTACCCAAGGACGATCCCTACCGGAGGAATTGATGGCACGACGTGCAATTCGTGTGTTCTGGGGACGGCGGCCCGAATCGGTTCAGGCCGTGTCGATCCGGTGGCGGCGAACCCTGGAACAAGTCGAGTTCCTGTTGCCGGAGGCAGTCGGTGGGTCGTGGCAACAGGTCCACTCATCCGGACCTGCCACCACCCTGACCGTCGAACAACTGACCCAGGTGCTCGACAATGCACGGACTGCCGAGAATTGGTCGGATCGTCTGGGAATCGGATTGAGACTCACATCCGGCGGTGGCCCAGAATGGGAACTCGAACTCTCCGGGCTGGCGGGCGGCGAACCTGAAATCGTCCTTCAGTCGATGGTTCTCGCTGTCAGCGCGCCAGCTGCCGCCGAAGTTCCTGAGACAGAACTACTTCGGATGCTCGCCGCTGTCTGGGAACCGGACTTCGGAGACGTCACCGACGACAACATCCTCGACGCTCTCGAAGACGAGTCCGACTATCGCGTCGGTGATCCCGTAGTGGGCCGAGTCGGTTTTCTCTCGGCAGCCAGGGCAGATGCGCTCCCTGCCGAGTTGGGAGTCACAACCTCCGCAGTGCCGGGCCGGGGCGTACTGCTTCAGATCGGATCCGTCGATACAGTCCTTCGGGCATACGAACGCCTCCGTGACGCCGGGGCGCTGGAACCGCTGCCCCGTCCATTGGATCGGGCAGTCTTCTGAAACGTTGCTATCGACGATGACCGCGAATCGGTAAAGAACTCAGCCCTCTCCCGGCTGTCTCTTCGCGCCGCCGTTGCGAGCTTCGATGGCCTCGATGGACTTCGTGAACGACTTTCCCAACACCTGAGTGCCGAAGAGCCCGAGTACCGATGCCAGGAGCTTTCCTTTGATGTTCTTGCCGTCGCGGACCACGACGGCGTCGACATCGGTCAGGCCGGTGGGCTGCTGGGTCAGGGTGTAGGTGTGGCTCGAGGCACCACCCCACAGATTGGAATCGGTGGTTGTCATCACGACGCGATGCGGGTCGGTCCAGTCGTAGTGCAGGCGTTCCCAGATGCCGCTCGAGCCCTCGGTTACATCAGCCTCGTGGGGGCCCTGTTGGTGCACTTTCAGGTAACTGTCCGCGCTGCGGCCGAAGATTTCCTCACGGCCCGGCCCGAAGTCGGTCAGGCCGGCGAGGACCTGTTCGGGCGTCGCGGTGGTCGTCTGGTGAAGATGGATCGTGGTCATGGCGCCTTCCTTCAACTGTGGATGATCCGGTGCTGAAATACGGAGGAGTGACTCATCCAGCACACCACTCGGACGAAATGAATGAAAGAGGACAGTTCCGCTCTGCCTCGAACCGTTATTCGCCGCTGCGCCGACTGGCAGTGATTGCGCCGTGCGGCCGGTAGCCGCTCCCCGTCCGGGTATGGGTCTCGATCACGTCGAAACCAGCTGTGACCAGCACTTGGGAAAGTTCAGCCACCGGCCATCGATAGCCAGTTGTCGCCGCGTGATCAAAAGCCTCGACGCTTGCGCCTTCGAAGAAGCCGACCAGCAACCCACCGCCTGGGCGGATCACACGCGCGAATTCCGCGAGCGGTGTCTCGATATCTTGCGGGTGGTGGTGAATGAGTGAGTACCAGGACAGCACGCCGCCCAGAGAATCCGCTTCGACGTCCAATGCCTCGAAGCCACCGACCTCGAAGGAAAGGTCTGGGTATTGATCGCGAGCGCGTTCGACGAACTCCGGCACCAGATCGATCCCACTCACGGCCAGCCCGCGCTGGGCCAGGAAGTCCGTCCACTGCCCCGGCCCACACCCGGCGTCGAGCACACGGCCGGTCAATGTGGCGGCCCAACTGGTCACCAGTGCCCGATCAGATGCGTGCGTCGAATCCATGTGGCCGAAGAGATCTGTGTACTCCTGGGATCGGGCTGAGTACGAATCTCGGACGATGTCTCTTCGTAGTGCGCTCGCGTTCTCCATTCCGTCAATGATCGTCGATGCGAGCCGACCTGATTCGCAACTCGCCGAAGTAAAGCCTGCCGCGGTGTTGACTGCGAACGGTCACGATCGGAAGCTGGCTCATATGGTGGCAGAAAAGGATCTGTCCGCGAAGATCCGCGAATTGCTCAGTGCGCGATCGCCCACGTCGAGCATTTGCCCCTCTGACGTGGCTCGCGCAGCGGCACCCGACAATTGGCGTCCGCTGATGGAACCCGTCCGAGAGGCTGCCCGCCACATGGTCGCCGACGGCGAAGTACAGATCACCCAGGGCGGCGAAGTCGTCGACCCGGAATCCGCACGAGGTCCGATCAGAATTCGGTGGGCTCGTTGATCAACCGCGTGACTTCTGGCGACACCGCTCTCGCAGCGTGAAATCAGCGGAAACGGTCCAGATGCTCACGCAGGAACGCATCCAGGCTTCGTGGCTCACGCCCCAGCACACGTGTCACCGTGTCGGTGGGTGACTCCGGGCGCGAGATGGCAAGCTCCTGGATCTCCAGAATGTGCTCAGCCAGCCACGGAGGCATGTGGGCATGATCGACGAGGTTTTGCCGCAGTTCGTGCGGTGGCAGGTCGATGTATCGGACGGGGCGACCGAGCATGCGGGTCAGAGAATCGGCGATGCCGCCGTAGCCGACCGCCTCGCTGCCCGTCAGGACGTAGGTGCCGCCGGCGAGGTCGGCGCGTGTGAGCACGGCGGCGGCGACGTCGGCGATGTCTCGGCAGTCGATCCAGTTGCACGGCGCGTCTCGCATCGCGCCCAGAATGACCCCCTGCGCAGCCACCCCCGGGGCGAGGAGCAACAAATTCTGCATGAACGCGTAAGGGCGGAGCAGGGTGTGACGGAGTCCGGATGCGCGCAGGTGTTCGCCGACGGCATGGTGGCCGCGGGAGAGAGCGATGGGGGAGTCGGCCGCGGCGGCAGGGTCGGAGATCTTGACGATGTGTTCGACGCCGCTCTCAGCGGCTACGTCGATCACACGCGTTTCGAGCTCGACCTGGTCGAGGCCGTTGGCCATGGCGAGGAAAAGCTGTTCGGCCCCTTGGAAAGCCGTACGTAGCGAAGTTGGGTCTGCGGCGTCGGCCGGCACTACTTCGACCACACCGTCGGCCAAGTCGCCCAGGTGAGCGCGCAGCCTGTCCGGGTCGCGGGACAGGGCTCTACTCGGCACACCCGAGGATGCGAGACTGCGTAGCAACGCGCCGCCTGTGGTTCCGGACGCTCCCATGATGACGATCATCGTGTTCCTTTCGGTCGTCCCCAGGAAACCTGGGGATCTTTGACATGTGTTGTCGGTCAGGGATTCTGACGGCGCCATCGCCAACTCACGATGACGGCAGCCACAGCGGCAGATATCGGCAGGTCGATGTGCAGGCGAGCAAGCCAAGCAGTGTCGACCACGCTCGTGTGATCTGGTAGCCAACGGGAGGCGAACCACCCGACGAGGCCTGCGATTACAGCGGCTCCGACGGCAAGAATTGCCGCCACCATGATGCGAGGCAGGGCCGTCGTCCACGGTCGTGACCTCCCGTGACGCTGCAGCCAGGAGCCGATCAGCAACGCCACCACAGCCGACGTGCCCGCGATGGACGTAAAGGCCGCCATCGTGAGGCCCGATTGGCCGGATGCGACTCCGCCAGCACCCGCCATCAATGCAGGGGCAAGGTAGGCGACCAGCACCTCTCTCCACAGGGTGAAAGGTCGTGCGGTGCGACGACCGGCAACCGGGACGCGTCGATTGGAATCTGTTATCTCCCTATTGTTTTCGTGACGGATCGGTGGGGTGAGTCCGGACATGAAGGAGACCAACTTTCCGATTGTAATTAGGTGGCTAACTATTTGGGCATGGAAAGAGAAGCCTTTGTCGAGAATCAACGACGATTCGAATCGCTATGCGAATGCCTGGAATCCCAGCCGACTACTCCGCAGTCAGCGCACCGATACCGCGAACGACCCGCGAGAGCAGATCCAGAAAGACCGCACGCTCGTCGACAGTGAGCTCGTCGACCATTTCCTCGAGACGGGCAAAGTGCTCTGGCGCCATGTCACGTAAACGCTGAGCGCCACGAGCAGTCAGGACGACCACCGCACCACGCCCATCCTCGGCGGACGGACGCCGAGCAACCAAACCCTCCTGCTCGAGCCCATCGACCAGCCCGGTGACCGTGGCTCGCGAGACGCCGAGATCAGCGGCCAGCCGCGAGGGAGACTTCTCCCCGTCGTGATCTTCCAGATCCGCAAGCAGTCGATAACGGCCGGTCGACAGTCCATACCTCGCGAAGTGAACCTCGGTCGCTCGACCGAGTCGCGCCCCCGCCGAGATCAGCCGCACCGCAACCAGCACCGCCTGCGGATCGGACCCGAGGCCGTAATGCTCCAACTGCCTCCGCGCCTGATCCAACGTGGGTGAGTCGTGATCGGTTCCGTCCACTGCCATGCAACTAATATGGCACCTAACTACATTCTGGTCAACCCTCCACCATTAACTTGAAACGCCGAACAATTCCTACGGAGTCGCGCAGCAGTCTGGATGCTCATTCGGATACAGCAAAACCCCTTCCAGGGCGAGACCAATGGCGAAGGCCGTATGGTCGTCGTACGGCCGCGTGACGATCTGTGTGCCCGTGGGGATTCCGTTCCGAGCGAATCCGGTGGGGATTGTCAGCACCGGGCAACTGCTCAGGATGTTGAAGGTGATTGCCGGTACAGCCTCGAGGTAGAACTCCAATTCTGTTCCAGCCACCTTGATTCCGTGCGCGACGTAGTCGTCACCGGCAAGAAGCCCGTCCGTCGCCACTGCCGGTGTGATCAACGCGTCATAGGTGTCGAACAGGGATCCGATCGACGAATACAGTTCGGCTTCGATCGCGAGTCCGTCGAGGAAAGTCGCGTCACCACGGGTGCGGCGTGCCCATCGGGCGAATTCCTTCGCGTACTCCGTGACCTTGTCGGGGTGCGCGGACGCTTCGGCAGAAATCGAAGCACCGAATACGTGGTCGTAGTGAATGGCAGCAGCGCGCATGATTGCAGCGCGTGACAGGTCGATTTCGACGATCTCGGCGCGTGCGCCCAGCGCAGTGAGAGTATCCACCAACTTCGCCGTGTTCTCGGCGACGTCCGAAGCAACCGGCCAGTCACCCAACGCGGGAATCACGGCGATACGCATGCCTGTGCACGAACGCGTCGCGAAGGTAGGTAACTGCGATACCGGTACATGCGAGGCAATGTCGGTGGAGGTCGGTCCCGCGATGACTGATTGCATTGTGAGACAATCGCTTACGGTGCGAGCCATCGGACCGCAGTGGCAGTAGCGATCGAGGTTGAAGGGAGGATCGACCGGGACACGTCCGTGTGGTGGCTTGAACCCGACAATTCCGTTGAACGACGACGGAGTTCGGATCGATCCCGCAACATCGGAGCCGGTAGCCAAGTGCGTCATCCCCGTGGCTAGTGCGACTGCCGATCCGCCGGAAGACCCGCCGGAGGAGTATTTCGTGTTCCACGGATTGCGAGTGACGCCCCACAACTCGGACTGCGTGAACGCGGCCGAGGAGAATTCCGGGGCGGTCGATCGCGCGTGGACGATGGCACCGGCGTCGATGATTCGCTGCACGAAAGTCGAAGTGTGAGTAGCGATCACATCCTCATAGACCTTGGACCCTTGAGTCCACGGTTGACCTTGCACTGGTTCGTCCTCTTTCACCACAACGGGAACACCGGCGAGCGGAAGCCCGTCATCCCAGCCGCGGACGTAGTGACGTTCGGCTGATTTCGCTTGTGCCCGTGCAGCATCGAAGAACGTATGTCCCACTGCATTCACGGTTGGGTTGAGCGCCTCGATACGTTCGATGGTGGACTCGAGCACTTCCACCGGAGACAGCGATTTGTCTCGGTAGCGGCCGAGCATCTCGGTCACGTTCATGAAGGTTACATCGGACATCGCGCGCATATCTGTTGTCCTGCCTGTGTGAAAAATTTGTGTGGTCGGCTACGTTGTCTGTTCCTGTTTTGCCGCGACAGGATTGCGGATTACCGCGAGCAGCATTGCAAGAGTGGCGATTCCCGCTGCGATCCAGAAGACCGATCGGGGACCGGAGTGGTCGTGAACGCGTCCGCCCACGAACGCGCCGAGGGCGATGCTTGCATTGAAGACTGCGACCCAGAGGGCGGATGCAGCCTCTCGGTGTGCGGGAGCTGCGTGTGCGATCCATGTCTGAGTACTGACGGATACACCGCCGTAGAAGAAACCCCATACTGCCATGAGCAGAGCGCCGGCGATCAAGGTGGCGGCCCAGATCGGAAACAGGGCGAGTGTCAACGCTATTCCCACGCTGAGGACGACGACCACCGTCTTCGAGGACTTGGCGGCGGATGGCCCGGCAATGAAGTTGCCGACGACGCCGAGGACACCGTAGATCAGGAGCATGGTGCCGACCTGCGAAGCGTTCGCCCTTGCAAAGAACTCCAGTCCCGGACGCACATAGGTGTAGGCCGCGAAATGAGCGGTGACGAGGAGAGCGGTAATTGCGATTCCGACCCGGACTCCTGGGTTCCGAAAAGCCTCCAGGAGACTGCCGAGCGACAAGGCTTGATCGGCCGGCATCGTCGGCAGGACAGCGAACATGGCGAGCGCGATCACCGCCGCGGCGCAGCTGAGAGCCCAGAAAGCGACGCTCCACCCGGCCGCCGCCCCGATGTACGTCCCAGCAGGAACACCGAGAACTGAGGCGACGGCGATTCCGCTGAAGATGATCGTGGTCGCCAACCCGACGGATCTGGTCTCCACCAACCTGGGAGCCAGGCTCGCGGCGAGTGCCCAGACTCCGCCCATGCTCACCCCTAGAAGGACGCGAGCCACAGCGAGGACAGCGAAGCTCGGCGCAAGGGCCGTCAGGGCGTTCGCCGCTGCGACGAACAGCATCAAGACGATGAGCGTCGACCGACGATCGAAGCGCCGGGTCACAACGGGCACGAACGGCGCAGTGGCCGCTGCCACCAAACCGGTGATGACCAGTGAGAGCCCGATGGTCCCTTCGCTTTCCACCAGAGCAGCACCGATCGGGGTGAGTAGCCCGACCGGCATCATCTCTGCCGCGACAACGACGAAGGTGGACGCTGCGATCAGGGCGACAGCAGCCCAGTGGTTCTCGGTGGTGTGTGCGTGGGTTGGGGATGTGGGCGCAGGGCTGTGCTGCCCGGGCGCGGAATGTGGCATGTAACCAGGGAAGCTCTCACAGGCCACCGGATCAACGGCGAATCGCTCATCCAACCATTAGCCCAATTCATCGATGAGCAAGGATGGAGTGCGCGAACGAGTCGTGGATCGGAGTGAAATATGTCGGAACTTCCGATGCGTGAGATCGAGTGCTTCCTCGTACTCGCTGAAGAACTGCACTTCGGTCGCACCGGAGAACGGTTGTTCATCTCCCAGAGTCGGGTCAGTCAGCTGATCAGCGCGTTGGAGCGTCGTATCGGCACAAGCCTCGTAGCGCGGACCAGTCGCCAGGTGCACCTCACTGAATTCGGCGCCGAATTTCTTGCGTCGCTGGCTCCCGCCCACCGAGCACTCGCAGCAGTGATCGACGACGCTCGAACGAAGGCGCGCAACATACCGACACCACTTCGGGTGGGTTTCCAAGGAGCAATTTACGATTCGATCGCGACGGCCGTCTCTCGCTTCGAGATACAACATCCGCAAATATGCGTGACCATCAAGGAATTACCCCTTGGTGATCCGTTCAGTGATGTACTCGCCGGGCGAATCGATGCGGCGGTAGCCCTTCTCCCCGTGGATGAGCCCGAACTGACAACCGGGCTCGTCTTTTCTCGACAGCCCCAGACACTGGCCGTCTCAGTCCATCACCCGTTCAGTGAACTGGACGTGATCGACGCCGAGCATTTAGCGCAGATATGCCTGGTACCGATCACTGGACCCGCCCCTGACTATTGGCAGCGTGTGAATTCCCCGAGCACAACGCCGGGCGGAGCCACGATTCCCACGCAGGGTGGGGCGAGCACCGTCCAAGAAGGCCTGTCGCAGGTCGCATTCAGCCAAGTCGGCCTCATCCTGTGTGCCGCTACCGCTGCATACAGCCAGCGCTCGGACATCACATTCGTGCCGATCAACGGATTACCTGAATCTGCATTGGGACTGGTGTGGCGAACCGATCTCGAAAGCCCACGACTTCGCGCTTTCGCGAAGGCGATCGAGGAAGCACACACCTGTCCAACCTGACGGCGATCAGTCAAGTCGCGGAAGGACTCCGGGGCGTTGGTGCGCATCGTGTGTGGGATGATCACGCCATGTCTGCGATCACCGATTACTTCACGGCACCCTCGGATGAGCACGCCGAATCTGCACTCGAAGGACTCGTCGACCTGGAACCAGCGGCGATCGAGGCGAACGATGCCTCTCGCCCGCGGATCCAGCTGGCTGCGAGCGGAACTCCAGTTCTACAGGCGAAGGGTGTCGATCCAGTTGTCGCACTCGGCCGGCTGGAAGCATCCCTCACCGCTCGACCCTACGACGAAGTCGCAAAAGGTCCACGCTGCGGGAAACTCGTCGCAATGAGCGACGACGGCGACACCCTCGTGCTCACGGTTGCCGACGAATTACGTGATGCACTAGCGGAATTGAACGCTGAAGGTGTCGCCGCTGCTGCGGCAGCCTGGGCGATCGACGAGACGGGTGAGCCGTCGGAGAACACGCTGCCCTTCCTGACTGCCTTCGCCGAACTAGCTGCCAGAGCTGTGGCCGAAGGCGAACGAATGTACGGCTACGTCGTCATCTGACGCTCAGATTCTCGCCAGATATCAACCGCCGCAACATTCGCCGAAGTCAGTTGACCTGCCGATCCCGACCTTGCCAGAACTCTTGACGAAGCTTGAACTTCTGGATCTTCCCGGTAGCAGTGCGTGCCAACTCCGGACGGAATTCGACCCGCTTCGGGCACTTGTAGCCGGCAAGTCGCGTGCGGCAGTGGGCGATGAGTGCTGCTTCGTCGATCGATTCCGCGCTCTCGTCGAGCACGACGAGCGCAGTTACCAATTCACCCCACTTCTCGTCCGGGATACCGATGACTGCGACCTCCCTGACCGCTGGATGTGACATGAGCGCGTCCTCGACCTCGATCGAAGTCACGTTTTCGCCACCGGTGATGATGACGTCCTTCTTCCGGTCGGCGATCGTGACGTAACCGTCCTCGAAAGTGCCGCCGTCGCCGGTGTGGAACCAATCGTCCTCCAGCGCACTCGCTGTCGCCTCGGGATTCTCCCAGTACGACGCGAGGATGTGGTTGGACCGTGCCAGCACTTCGCCGGTGTCGTCGACCTTGATCTGCACACCGATGGCCGGTGCGCCCGCTCGCCCGAGCAGTCGAGCTTGCTCGGGCACCGGTAGGTCGTCCCACTCGGCACGCATGCGCGACATCGTGAGCAGTGGCGACGTCTCGGTGAGACCGTAGATCTGAATGAACTCCCAACCAAGGTCGACCCTGATCCGCTCGATCGTTCGGGTCGGGGGTGGGGCGCCCGCGACGATTATGCGCACCCGGTCGCGGCCGGGAATTTCGCCTTCCCACGTCTTGGCGGCGTCCAGGATCGCCGAGACGACAGCCGGCGCGGCACACAGATACGTGACACCGTGCTCCTCGATGCGGCGCAGGATCTCCGCACCGTCGACCTTGCGCAGGACGACGCTCTTCGCGCCGATTGCCGTCGTGACGAAGGGGTGTCCCCAGCCATTGGCGTGGAAGGTCGGGAGCGTGTGCAGGTAGACGTCTCGATCGGTAACGGTTGCCTGCCAACCGAACACAACCGCGTTGATCCAGTTGCTGCGGTGCGTCAGCTGCACACCTTTGGGACGGGCAGTGGTTCCGGAGGTGTAGTTGATCGTGGCGGTCGCGTTCTCCTTCGTCGCCGCGTCCGCGACCCACGGCCTCGGATCGGCATTCGGCCCCCAGATCCGATCGTCGTCTCGGCCGAGGACGAACGTGCGCTTGCACGGCACCTCGGCAACAAGGTGCTCGAGTTCGGGGTCGACCAACAGGACCTCGGCCCCCGAGTGCTCGACGATGTATTGGATCTCCGGAACACTGAGCCTGTAGTTGATCGGCACCAGCACCCTGCCCCATCCGGCGACGCCGTAGAACGAGGCGAGGAATCGGGCCGCGTTGTGCGAGACGATGGCAACGCGACCACCGACCGGGACGCCCAACTCGTCGAGCGTCGCCGCTTGCCGACGAGCGAGGTCGCCGAGGTCGGCGAACGTGATCTCGCCCCACGACTGCGCCGGCTGATCCGGCTCGTCGACGATGGCGACTCGATCGGGGTAGACAGTGACCGCCCGGTCGAGGAAATCACTGATGGTCAGCGGGATGATCATGTGCACTCCAGGTCTTGGGCCGAGTTTGTGGCCCGGGAGATCCGACAAAGACGGATAGCTTTGCCCGCGTTCGGCACTGTCACCACCCTCCGAAGAGGGTATCGATTCCAGGTTCCCTCAGCCCCCTCTTCGGAGGGTACGAAGTGTGACTGTCACCGGTCACCCTGTGCTTCATGCCTCACCCTCGTGTCGCCCGAGATCGGTCCAGCCCGGTCGAACGTCGAGGGTCGGACACATTCGATTCGCCCCATCCAAGGAGACTTCATGGCACACGTGTACAACTCCGGCGTCGAAATTCCCATGCGGGACGGCGTCACACTCGCAGCTCTCGTATTCCAACCCCTTGAAGGCAACGCCCCCACCCTGTTGCTGCGCACTCCCTACGGGCTCGCATCCCACGGCGCCGGACCCACCGAAGTCCTACCTTTCGTCGACGCGGGCTACGCCGTCGTATGGGTCGAAAGCCGTGGAACATTCAAGTCGGAGGGGGAATTTCGGCCCAAAACGAACGAACCGGAGGACGGCTACGACACCGTGGAATGGATCCTCTCGCAACCGTGGTCGGACGGACAGGTCGGCACCTATGGGCCGTCGTATTGCGGAATGACACAGTGGGCGACCGCGTCCACGGGACATCCCGCGCTGAAAGCCAGTGTGGTGAAAGAGACGGCGATGAATTGGTACCGAGGTTTGTGGTATCACCCCGGCGGTGCGCTTTCGCAAAGCTTTTCGACGTTTTGGCCTACAGCTATGAACGCAAGCAACGAGCGCAGGAAGCTTGCGGCAGGGCGGGGCAGCCTCGATCGCGTGCTCGACTTGGGCGGCGGTCTGCTCAACGGTCGTGGACTTTCTCTCAACGACCACACACCGATCTCGACCCACCCATTGCTTCCCCTCGAGCAGTGGATGAGCGAGATTCTTGATCACCCCGACTACGACGAATTCTGGAAGGAACAGGACTTCACCACTTCGGTTCCCGAGATGACCCAGCCCGTCCTCTCCATCGCCGGCTGGTACGACATATTCATCGTCGAGCAATTACGCGACTTCGAAAGGTTCCGGAGAGAGGCTGGTTCGGAGGAAGCTCGAACAGGTTCACGTCTTGTCGTCGGCCCCTGGATTCACGAACTGGACTACTCCTCCGAATTTCCCGACCGCGACTTCGGCGCCATCGGAGCCGCCGCAGCGTGCGACCTGACCGGTGCGCACCTGCAGCATTTCAATCGGTGGCTACGCCCGGGAGCTGATGCACCCGCGCCGTCACCCGCGCCGGTGAGGCTGTTCGTCATGGGAATCGACCAGTGGCGGGACGAACAGGACTGGCCGCTACCGGACACGACATATGTCGACTACTTCCTCTCCGGTGATGCCCCGAACGACCGAGGAGAACTGCTGCTGGGCGGACCGGGGGCAGCGTCGGAGTCTCGATACCGGTACGACCCACGAGACCCGGTACCCACTGCAGGTGGACCGAGCATGCCCGCGCGGTTCGGATTCAACGGTCCCGTGGACCAGAAGGAGGTTGCATCGCGACCGGATGTCTTGTGCTTCACCGGCCCAGCACTCGATGAGGACACCGAGGTCACCGGATACGTCAAGGCAACGCTGTTCGTCACCTCCGACGCAGTCGACACCGATTTCACCGCCAAACTCGTCGATGTATTTCCTGACGGGAAAGCCATCAACCTCTGCGACGGCATCCTGCGTGCCCGCTACCGCAACGGCCTCGATCGCCCAGAACACCTGGTCCCGGGAGCGGTCTACGAAGTCGAGATCGATATGGCCGCGACGTCCAACGTGTTTCGTGCTGGGCATCGGATCCGCGTCGACATCTCCAGCAGTAACTTCCCCCACTACGACCGCAACACCAACACCGGCGGTTTCATCAGTCGCGAATCCATCGACGACGCCGTGGTCGCGCACAACACCATCCTCACCGGACCCGACCACCCCAGCCGTCTGGTACTTCCCCGGATCAACCGCTGACCAGTACCTGCACTGATCGACGGTTGCCGGAACCACACTCATGGTCCCGGCAACCGTCCCAACGGTGTGAGCCTGACGGTCACGCGATCATGCCGTCCCGACGAGCAAGGACAACAGCCTCCAACCGGGTACTCGCGCCGAGCTTGTGCATAGCGGACTTCATGTAACTCTTGACCGTGAACAGAG
Organism: Kitasatospora sp. NPDC015121; assembly: GCF_055562955.1. Taxonomy (NCBI): domain Bacteria; kingdom Bacillati; phylum Actinomycetota; class Actinomycetes; order Kitasatosporales; family Streptomycetaceae; genus Kitasatospora; species Kitasatospora sp. NPDC015121. The sequence continues at coordinate 48,629 of NZ_JBVHEH010000025.1, read as the reverse complement.
CCAGACCCAACACTCCGGCTATCTGAACATTCGTCATGCCCGCGCCGGCCACCGTCAGGACGTCGATTTCACGTTTCGTGAGCGAAGCGCTGCCGGCGCTTTCGGAGCGTTCCCCCTCGTCGACCAGCCGGGCGGCAGCCTTGACGAGCGCCGCACGCACATCAGCATCACCGACACTGCCGGCAAGGAGCCGTAATTCCGCATAGACCGATCGCACCTGCTCGCGCAAACGTGCATTCACGGTGGCCTCTTCGGACAACACACCGTTCGCCGAAGTCACGGCACTGACAGCCAGTTCTTGCTCCAGCGCCCGCGCTTCCTGCACGACGGTGTCCTCGATGCGACCTCCCACGACCTCGGAAGTGCGAAACGCGCCGTAAATGACTCCCACCGTCTGACGCCCGACAATGATCGGCGTGGCGACCAGCGCCTTGAGCCGCTCAGCTCGGATGACCTTGTCGTATCGGTGTGTGATCACCTGGGTCTCGAAATAATCGTTCACGGCGATCGGCCGGCGCATGACCGCCACCTTGCCGCCGAGTCCCTCACTCGGATCCAGCGTCAGCCCGGGGAGCGCTCCGAGGGTCGGACCGTCGAAGCGCTCGATTAGGAGGTTTCCGGCTCTGTTGACGGGCCCACCGAATGCAAGGGAGGCCCCTGTCGAGACCCGGACCCGCTTGAGGGCGCGCTCCATACGCGTGCCCAGATCTTGCGCAGTCAAATCGTTCGATCCCCTATCAGGAGGGTGTAACCCAGCGCTCAGTTCCGTCCCCCTGTGACGGCTATCATAGCGACGCGAGCAGGCTACACCGTCCCGACCCGGACTTTGTCTTCCACCGGCAGTGACCAGGTCAGCCCGGGATCTGCAGGGCCAGATCGTTGCGGTCGAAGTCCGAGAACTGCTGGGTGTCAGTGCAGTATCCGCAGTTCACCCCGAAGAACTCGGTGCGAGCGTTCGGATCGTCGAGTAACCAGTACCGCAGCCAGGCGGTGCTCGGCCCGCGCATGTCGCCACCGGTGATCGCCGTACCGAAGTGCGTCGCGCCGCGCAGTTCCAGATACTCGGCGGGCACGTGGTCGGCATCCTCGTACATCGCCCGCACGATCGCCGGCCAGACGATCGCGTCGGCCTGACCGGCAAGATAGAGAACCGGCTCGTCGATGAGGTCGACATCGTTGAGCGGGCCCGGCTGGATCGCGACGGCAGTGTCGACGCGGTCGTCGATCGCGGCATTGATCGCCGCAGATCCGCCCTGCGAGTGCCCCACCGCACCAATATGTTCCAGGTCAACTTTGCCGAAGAAGACACTGGATGGGTTGGCTGCCTTACTTTCGATGAGATCAATTCCCGACCGCATGGTGATGGCGAAGTTACTTGCCGGGGTATTGGCGGCGACCACGATGAATCCATGGCTGGCGTAGTGGCGCAACAAGGAGGTGTAAGCGCCGGGGAGCACGCCGGTCCCGTTCCCCCAGATCACAACCGGATGCTTCTCGCCTCGTGCGCCGAGTTGACGCGGGTAGTAAAGAGTGTGTACCAGCCCGATCGACACAGTCGGCGTGTACGGCCCTGCGCTCGCCCAGTCGTGACCGACGCTCGGGATGCCGGGAGTCTCAGCGGCGGCCGTTCCGGCCGGGCCCGCGAGTCCGAGTGTCGCGCACAGCGCAACCGCCGCTACAGCATTCGCGAACAATTGCAGAGATTTTTGCATGAAGGTCGACCTTTCGAAGTTGCGGCAATTTCGGTGCAGACGGTTCGATCACGGGACGCTCGGGGTCCTGTATTCGGTAGCTGAACCACATTCGGTGAATTGTCGATCCAGAGTGACGTGTATTACATAGTTTCCGGAAGGCGGCCCGTCGGCTTTGTTGGAGAAAACGGGGTTTGCCAGAAGTGTTGTGTCTGAACACAAAATCATCGTTCCCGACAGATAGCCGGCCGCCGCGAATACCCAGAGTTCAAAGAGAGAATCGCCTCTGTCTAAGGCTCCCGCACGGATTGCTCGGCGCACAGCCGTAGGAAGTGTTCGACGATCTGGGTGTTCTGGCCATCCCTTGCCACGGCTGCGATCTTGCGCGGTGGAAGCTCGAGTATCTCGCCGACCGTGCAACCGCGTTGGGATGCGCGCTCAGCACTCGAGAGTTCGAGAATCACAGCACCGATTCCTTCATACGCGAAATCCGCGAAGACATCGCGGTGCTGTGACCTCATCACGAAGGCGTGGTCGATCCGAGGTTCGATCGAACGCAGGTGGCGATACACGTCAGATGTCTCGAACCGTGGTGCGACGACCAGGCCGATGCGCATCAGATCTTCGCCAACGAACACTCCGTCAACCGGGGCTGGAGTGCCGGGCGGGCAGACGAGTCGCAAGTTGTGGTCCGGAAGACGAACGATTCGCGTCCCGGGGACACCGGTAGGCGGCGACTCCATGATTGCCACGTCCGCTGTGCCGGCCATGACCGGGTGAATTGCGTCGGCGACTGACGACCCGGGCGGATCCGAGATGGTGATCCTCAGGTTCGGCACCTTGGTACGCAGCGCTCCGAGCAATACCGCGGTGGGATCGTCCGCAAGGCTCGCCGTCGTGGCGACGCTGAGGTGAGGGAAAGCTGACAGCACCGACTCGCTGTCGATCACCAATCGGTCGAGCGCGGCCAACGCATCGCGGGCTGGATCGATGAAATTTCGTCCGCGTGCAGTCAATGTCGCGCCGGCCCGCCCCCGATTGAAAAGCTTTCCTCCGACGCGTCTTTCAAGTCGCGCAATCGATTGAGAGACGCTCGATGTTCCCGTGAACCGGTACGCCGCTGCCGCCGTGATACTGCCGTGTTCGACGACTGCGAGGAAGTCTTGTAGCTGCTGCGGATCGATTCGTGGACTCGCAGACTCGCCGAAGTTGCTCATCCGGCATTCCCCAGTCCACCCTCGTCACGTAATCGAGTCGTCGTTTCGATAAACGCTTGTGCCGCAGGCGATGGCGTCGAACCGTGAAACATCCACAGATCGCGACTGAGCGGGGGGCGAGTACGACGCAGTACCACGCCTTCTCCGACTGTGTCGGCAACGGATTCGGGAAGGAATGCAACCCCGACGCCTGCACGCACAAGGGGAATCATCGAGGCCGCAGAAATGGTCTCCGCAACCACGGCCTCGTCCACCGTGCGTTCGCCAAGGCGTTCGGCCAATAGCCGCCGTGTCACATCACCACGCGGACTGGCGATCAACCCGATTCGCAGAAGATCGGTCAACTCATCTGCCCCCTCCCCGCTGCTTCGTGCACTCGGCACCAGCGCCACAATTCGTTGCCGACCGAGGAGGATTCGTTCAACACCTTCGTCGAACACCTCGTCCACCCCGATGCCTACGTCAGCCTGACCCGAGGCGACCACCATTCCGATTCCGTCGGTGTCGTTGCTGAGCATCGTCACCGCAACATTCGGAAACCTGGTTGTGAACGCACCCAGAGCTGTGGCCGCCGGATCACGCGCCAGCGTCCGCGGACACACGACCGTCAGCCTCCCACGCTGCACGACGTTCAACGGATGCAAAGCGTGATCCAGATCCCGGTACGCCCGAAGTACTTGGGCTGCCGGACCGGTGAGATCGCGTCCAGCGTCCGTCAGGGTGACTCCCCGCGAACCGCGCCGGACGAGCGCCAGCCCGCACTCCTTCTCCATTCTGGCCAGAGCCTCCGAGATAGTCGGCTGGCTCACTCCCAGTCCGCGTGCAGCCGCCGAAATGCTGCCGCGATCCGCAAGGGCGAGAAAGTATTCCAGATGACGTCGGTCCACCAGGGCGCTCCCTTCTCCGTAGAAATCTGCGTGTGCGCACGGTTCCGGCCTCGTTGGCTCGCTGAGTTCGGCGGGGTTTGCCCCCGGCCGAGGCCATAGGGAAACCCTATGGCATCCCTCTCGAATGTGGCGTAGACGGGAAGAAGAATCCCGTGATCTGCTTCACATATGAACGCAGTGAGCAACAACCCCGGGGAGCTTCGATCAGACGCACCCGTCTGCCTCTTCGGAGCGACCATCACCGCCTGTGAGCAAACCGGTGGAGGCACAGAGATGACCGAAACCATAACCACGAGTGCGTCATCGGGCTCGGCGTCACCCCGATCTGCGGAGCGAGCGCACTCTGAGCCGAAGCCCGCTCGACGGCGTCGAGTCGGCACTCGCCTCACCATCGGGGTACGACTGGCCCAGGCCGCGTTGCTTCTGGTCCTACTCGGCGCGTGGCAACTCGTCGCATCGCAAGGCTGGATCGAGCCGGTTCTGGCCAAAACGCCGGGGGAGGCCTGGAATTACTTCACCGCAGCGGTGCATTCGGGTGAGATTTCGTCCAACTTGCGCGCCACGATGACTGCTGTCGTGATCGCCTGGATCCTCGCGAGTGCCGTCGGAGTGGCGGTCGGACTCTCACTCGGCCTGCTCCCGACCCTCGAACGCATCATGAGTCCGTTCTTGGATGCGGCGAATGCCATGCCGCGCCTAGCGCTGGCGCCCCTGCTCATCGTCATTTTCGGTATCACGATGACGGCGAAGGTCGCTCTCGCGTTCACACTCGTTTTCTTCATAGTCTGCTCGAGCGCACGGGCCGGCGTGAAGTCGGTGGACGACGAATGGCTCCGGCTTTCCACTGTCCTCAATGCCAGTAAAACGCAAGTGTTTTGGCATATTCTGCTCCCCGTCGCGACCCCCGGAATCTTTGCCGGTCTTCGGTTGGGGCTGATCTATTCGCTACTTGGCGTGGTGGGTTCGGAACTGATCTCGTCACGGGACGGGCTGGGCCAGCTTGTGTCGATCTATTCGGCCCAGTTCCGGATGGAAGCGGTCTACGCGATCCTCATACTTCTCGCAATCGTCGCAGTCGTCCTCAACCAGGCCATGAATTTCGCCGAGCGCTACCTCCTTCGGTGGCAGCCCCCGGCTCGACGATGACAGGAATCATCATGGATACCAACGTGATTACGCCCGCCGTCCAACTCGACGGACTGACGATATCCTTCCCCTCACCAGACGGATCGGTGAAGACAGTGGTCGATGATCTCGACCTCACAATCCCTCGCGGACAGTTCGTGAGCCTGGTCGGTAGGAGTGGTTGCGGCAAGACCACTCTGCTCAACGCGCTCGCTGGATTGGTGGAAGCGACGGAAGGCAAGACCGAGGTCCTCGGCACAACGCCATTCGACGCTCGTTCCCGGATGGGCTTCATGATGGCCCGAGATGCGCTGTTCCCGTGGCGAACAGCGCAGAAGAACGTGGAGTACGGTCTCGAATTGAGAGGAGTACCCAAGGCGGAGAGACGAACTCAATCCGCGCGCTGGCTTGCCGCCGTTCAAATGTCCGAGGCATCACAGCTGTGGACTTGGCAACTCTCCCAAGGGATGCGTCAGCGTGTCGCATTGGCCCGAACGTGGGCTCTGGATCCGGACATCTTGTTGATGGACGAACCCTTTGCCGCCCTCGATGCGCAAACCCGAGTCGAAGTACAGCGAGAATTCCTCGAGCTTTGGCAATCCCAGGTAGGCCGGACGGTCATCTTCGTAACCCACGACCTCGGCGAAGCCATCTGTCTCTCCGACCGCGTTCTGCTGCTCGGGGCCGGCCGGGTGATCGACGACGTCAGCATCGACATCGAACGCCCCCGCGAACTCGAAACCCTTACCTCCGAACCTCGATACATCGAAATCTTCAACCGGCTGCGCGGTCAACTCGACCACTGATGTGCCCAGCCAACTCAGCTCGACTACTGATGCGCCCAGCCCGTCAAGGAGCAGGAAACCCATGAAACTTCGACCTTTCGTCGGCACAGCCGTAGCAACGGCCCTACTGCTTTCCGCGTGCGGAGGGGGAGGGCGCCCGAACGACGGTAGCGTCGCCATCGGGGTCTACCCCGCGAGCGCTTTGTCTCTCCCTGTCTACGTCGCCGTCCAACAAGGAATGTTCGACAAGGAGGGCCTCGACGTCGAGCTCATCGACGGAAAGAACGGACCCGAGCTCATCAGCGGTCTCATCGGCGGTACAACTGATCTCGCGGTCGGCGCACCCGGAACCGTCGTGCCGGCCATCGAGCAAGGGCAGAGACTGCGACCCCTTTCCCCGTACGGGTCGATCGATCTTGCCATCGCCGTGACGAAAGACAGCGGCATCACCACCGTCGAGGATTTGCCCGGCAAGCGGATCGCCATACCGTCACGTGGCGGTGCGGCCGAGCAATTCGTCAATCAGCTTCTTGCAGAACGAAACATCGATGCATCCACAGTGCAATTCATCGCAGCGGCACCCACCGCGAGTCAGATACCACTCGCACGAAAGGGCGACATCGATGCCGCCGTTCTCACCGCTGCCAGTCAAGCCGTATTCGACGCTCAAGGAATACCGATGACACCGATTACCTCAGTCAACCCTGTGGGCTCTGACGGCGTGAGCTCATACGGCCTGGGCACTGTGCTCGTCACGACAGCCACATTCGCCGAATCCGATGCTGCTGCCCCCGTTTGTGCGGCGCTCGAGGCCGCAGCAGGGTGGATAGCCGATCCCGCCAACGAGCAAGCAGGGGCTCAACTTCTCACCGAGCGGATGAATGTCCCCGCCGACAAAGCCACCGAGGTGTGGGCTTCTCAGAAGAACCTCTGGCCCGTCGAGATTTCGGCCCACCGATGGACACAGAACGTGACATGGGTGAACAACCAGACCTCGGGCAAGTCCGACGCAGATGTCCCTTTCGACCCCCTCTGCTGACCAACGCCCATACCCAATCCAGTTCGACTACCACGAAAGAGAAGAAACGATGACACAACTCGCTGACCAGTCAACCCGATCCGAGTCCACACACGATCGCCGGCAGCTCACCGAGGCTTGGTCCGCAGTCACCGACAGCCTTGCGACGTTCGGGTCCACAGCTGCCGCCACCGGATCACCGCTGGACAGCGCCGAAGGTGTACGGCACGCACTTCGCCTGTTCGGATACCTCGCCGAGATGAACGTCGAACGCCAAGACGTGCTCCGGCCTGAACTCTTCACACTGATGTCACCGATGCGAAAGTTCTGGGGAGACGGCATCGACGTCGACTACTGGACTGCGATGATCGACCCCAAGGAGACGTACCGAATTCACGGTAGCCGCGGCACAGTGCCGTACGTCGCGGTCCTCGCCAATCGCGTCGGTGCGTCTGGGACCGACAGGGTCGCCGACAACATCGTCATCGACGACAAGGTGTGCGACGCGGACGGTAACTTCGAGATCTTCGTCGCACAAGAGCTGGAGGGGCGCAGAGGAATTCGACTGGACGAGCGTTGCTTCGACGTAGTAGTGCGTGTCTATCACAAGACGCGAAGCGCGGAGATCGATCCCGTGCTCCATATCGAGCGTCTCGGCCCGCCGCCTGGTGCACGCCCCGATCTCGACACGGCGTGGCTGGTCCAGCGCCTCACGAAACTTGCCCGGGGTATGGATGTGAGCCTTCGACGCAGTCTTCAGCTCATCGAAACGCTCAGTCAGTCTCCCAACGAGATTCGCGTGACCTCGGAGCAACGAGGGTGGGGAGACTTCTACGGCACCAGCTCCAACCAGTACGTTGCCGGCTGGTGGTCACTGAAAGATGCTACTGCCGTGGATATTACATTTACTGTCCCGGACTGCACCTACTTCGGCGTAATGCTGTACAACCACTGGTTCGAGTCCTTCGAGTACCGCGACCACACCGTCAACCTCAACGACGCCCACTTCGAGCGCAACGACGATGGAACCGTGACGATCCGAATCGGGGGAGTAGAAGGCGACAGAAACCGGTTGAACCCCTGCAACCACACCGAAGGCATTCTGTTGGCGCGCTGCCTGGAGCCTGCCGAGGACGTCGCTTCGCCTCATGTGGAGATCATTCGATGACCGACGAAGTTGACCTGCCGTTGGCAGGTGTCCGCGTAGTGGAGATCGGTCAACTGATCGCGATACCCAGTGCCGCACAGCAGTTGTCCGACCTCGGCGCCGAGGTCATCAAGCTGGAGCCTCCGGGCGGTGAACCGGCCCGACAAATCGACGCCGACTACGCGCGTGGCATCTTCTACGGGTACAACCGTGGGAAGCGTTCAATCTGCCTCGACCTCAAAGACTCCGCCGATCTGCGACGGGCTCGGGATCTGATCGCGTCGAGCGACATCTTGCTGCACAATCTTCGCCCGGGAACCCTCGATCGACTGGGATTCTCCTCTGCCGAACTACAACGCCTGCGACCGGAAATCATCGCCGTCTCGGTGAGCGGGTACGGGGCGGAAGGCCCGTCCTCTACCCGCGCCGGGCTCGACATCGCCGCGCAAGCGGAGAGTGGACTGATGTCGGTGACGGGCGAGGCTGACGGCCCACCACAACGTGTGGGCGCACCGGTGATAGACCATGCAACGAGCTATGTCGTCGCGCAGGCGGCTCTGGCAGCGCTACTGCGACGTGAGCGCACCGGCAAAGGATCGTCCGTCCGAGTCTCCCTGCTGGACGTCGCAATCCACTTGCAGACGGCCAACTGGATCGAGTGGCAGGTATCGGGCAAACCTATGAGTCGCAAAGGGAACGGGCAACCAAGCGTCGCACCCGCTGCAGATGTCTTTCGTGCCCTCGACGGCGAGCTGGTGATCAGCGGATACCAACCGCGAGCCTGGATCGAACTGTGCAAGGCGATCGACCTGCCAGAGTTGGCCGACGACCCGCGGTTTACCACCAACGAGCTGCGCGTCGAAAACCGTGCAGACCTCGTCACCACGATCGAGAAGCAGCTGTGCCACCGTAGTGCCGCGGAAGCGGTAGAGCATCTCACTGCGGCCGGAGTGGTTGCCGCGCTTGTGCGCAACTACGACGAGGTAATCTGCGCCGACGATGTGATTGCGAACCGTACCTTCATTCCCGGCGCCAACGAACATGGCGAACAATACTTGACGCCTGCCATGCCCTATCGGTCCGAACCTCCGATGGTACGAACTGAGTCCTCGCAGGTTCCGGCATTGAACGAGTGGGCTTCGTCAACGCATTGAAGCCGGTGTGAAGTCGAAATTCAGTCGGCATCAACGTAACTGACAAACCGATATCCATGCATCATCGAGGAGATGTCCAGTGCTGACAACTGCATTTACCGAGACGTTCGGAGTGCGCCACCCCATCGTGCAGGGCGGCATGCAGTGGGTGGGGAGAGCAGAACTCGTAGCGGCAGTTGCAAACGCGGGCGCGCTCGGCATGCTCACTGCTCTGACACAGCCGACACCTGACGACCTTGCCCGAGAAATATCCCGAACCCGCGAGCTCACCGATCAACCTTTCGGGGTCAACCTCACAATTCTCCCAACGATCACACCCCCGCCCTACGATGAGTATCGCAATGTGATCATCGACTGCGGAGTAAAAGTCGTCGAGACAGCCGGCTCCTCTCCCGCACCGCATCTGCCGCACTTTCACTCCGCCGGCATCAAGGTTCTCCACAAGTGCACCAGCGTCCGCCACGCGGTCAAAGCCCAGGCCCTCGGCGTCGACGGCATCAGTATCGACGGGTTCGAATGTGCCGGGCATCCAGGGGAAGACGACGTACCGGGTCTCGTCCTCATCGCTGCAGCAGCAGAACGGATCAGCATTCCCATGATCGCGTCCGGTGGATTTGCCGACGCTCGAGGATTGGTGGCCGCACTCGCGCTTGGCGCCGACGGCATCAACATGGGCACCCGGTTCATGTGCACCGATGAGTCTCCCATTCACCGCAACATCAAGGATGCGATAGTTGCCGCCTCCGAGGTGGACACCGAGCTGATTTTCAGGTCACTACGCAATACGGCTCGCGTAGCACGCAACAGCGTCAGCCAAGAGGTTGTCGAAATTCTTTCCAGCGGCGGCAAATTCGAAGACGTTCGAGATCTTGTAGCCGGTGTGCGGGGCAGAGCGGTGTTCGACAGCGGCGACCCCGAGGCTGGCATCTGGACGGCTGGGACTGTGCAAGGATTGATTCACGACATCCCCACAGTGGGCGAATTGGTGGAACGAATTGTCACAGAGGCCGAAGCTCTTATTGCCGGACGGCTTGCCGGCCTCCTGGATCCTGTCAGCGCCTGACCACGTCCGAACCGCTGAGCGCTACCGCCGACCGTGAGGATCGCGGAAGAACGCCGCCTGCCGCATCATCATCCTCGAAGACCAAATCTCCGAAGCGCCCGCATAAACACCGAACTACAACAACACGACAACGGCCGCGACACCTCATCCAAATAGCGGCGCACATGGCCGGAGTACACCGTCCCCCGTCAAAACGTCGCTGGAGCCAGGAGACTACCAAGGTCGACGCTCTGATCGGCAGCCTCTCACAAGTGCCGCATCTCGGCTACGGAGGTTGGCAACTGCCGTTGTTCCTACTCCGATGCTGCATTGCTCGCGACCGAGACACTCTTTCAAGAATCTGGCACTCTCGGTTGCAGAGTGCTAATTCGTGTGGTTATCATGTTCTCGCACAGTGAGTTCGGTCAACCGCCACAGTGGCGGTGACCTTTCTTTTCACAATATGGGAGGTGTGTTGCTGTGCTTCGTTTCGATCCTTTCACCGACATCGACGCGATCACCAAGTCCGTACTCGCCGTGGGAACCGGCAACGGACGCAGTCCACGGTTCATGCCGATGGACCTCTACAAGGTCGAAGACCAGTACGTCCTGCACGCCGATCTTCCCGGCGTCGACCCAGGATCAGTGGACGTCCACATCGACGGCTCGACCCTGACGTTGACCGCGCACCGCACCGCCCACTCCGAAGAGGGTGTGAGCTGGCTGGCGAGTGAACGTTTCGCCGGAACATACAAACGACAGCTGTCCATCAGCGACGACATCGACGCCGAACAAATCGAGGCCTCGTACGACAACGGCGTGTTGACGGTGACGTTGCCGATCGCAGCGAAGGCGAAACCGCGGCGGATCGAGGTCTCCTCCGGACCGCCCTCACGAACCGATAACGCCGGATCGACAACACAGGTGCAGATCGAAGCCTGATCCACCTGGCCCGAACACCGCTGGATGGTGGGGTGACTCCCGAGGACACGCGATGGGTTCTCGGGGCTCACCCCACCATCGTTTCGATCTCCCACCGCACATACGAATGGCCGACTGCACATCCACCACACGAAAGAATCAGCGCGAGAACCCTTCAGCTGCCATGACTGCATCCACCATCCCCCCGCACGAACAATCCGACAACACCGGCAACACCGAATCCCGCGCGCACACTCCACCCGACTGGTGGGATCACCACCGCCTTATCACCAGCGACGAATACAGCGACATGGCGTTGATGCTCGGTGCCCTCTCGATACTGACGTTCTGGATGTTCGGCCTCGGCATCCTCCTCGGTGCCACCGCCATCGGAACCGCCCTGGCAGCGCGCCGACCCGACACCCCCGGACACCACCCCGACGTCAAACAAGGAATCATCGGAGTCTTCGCCGGCATTGCCGGAATCGTCCTCGGCGCCGTCTTCCTCACCGCAGCACTACCACACCTGTAGGCAACCGAAGTCGACACTTCCATCGCAACAAGTCCGTCGAAATCCTCTTCTGGCCTGTTACCCGGACTCCGCCGCGATGCCGGCCTGTTCTGCCGCACCGTGGTTGACTCCCTACTGTTCTTTGCCGAGTCACGGCACCGGCAGGAGACTGCGAGTGCGGCCGACTCTGTGCGACATGGCTGAATTCTACTCAACCGGTATGGATTTGAACCTTTGCAATCAGCGGCGACCTTGCCGAGGAGACGGTTCCGTGAAGCGTACGCCACAGCCACACCCTCATAGGGCACGGGTATGACTGTGGCGCAACTACATCCCGAGTCAGGGAGTGACGGTGATACCGGGCGTGGAGTTGAACTTGAGTGCCCCGGTCATCTTCGCCGTTCCGGCCCCTGCTGCCGGGCAGGATGCACTTCCACCGTTGGAGGTGAAGTTCACCGTTCCGGTGTTGTTGGCGGTGACGGTGTGTGTCGTGTTGTTGTAGGGCACCGGGCCAGCAGTGCTGGCGGTGACGTCGATGACGCAGCTACCGGCAACTACGTGGGCTCCACCGTTAGGGATCTTGATACTTCCCATCGGCGATCCACTGTCTGCGTTGACGTTCAGAGCCCAGGAACCCGAGGTGGTGATTGTTGCAGGCACACCTTCGAGGTCACATCCGGACAGTCCCACGCTGGCAATGTTGATGTTGATCCCCCCCGTTCCGGAGTTCACGTTGCCGGGCGCAGCAGGGGTCGTTCCGGATCCGCTGACGCTGGTGCAGTACAGCTCGAGACCGCCGGTTGTGACGAAACTGAGCCCACTGCTGGTAGCCGTCACCGGAGTGGCCGCGGCGGGGCTGATCGTGGTGGAGGCTGTCGCGATACCGGATGCAGCGATGGTCAATGCGGCCGCTGCTCCGACGAGCGTTGAGGCCTTACCGAGCATTGTGCGTGATGACATGTGATGTGCCCTTCTGTCGAATACTTTTGGGATGAACCGTGAGTCGAAAGAAATTCAGGCGGGTCTGATCTTTACCCGGCGGCTCCCATCTGCGCCACAGCTGCAGGTTCGGCTGCCTGCGCAGCGGAAGCTGCCGGTGGTCGCACCTTGCGCGCGGCGACGGTGTAGACGTCGCTGGATGTGGTGAGAGAGTTCTTTCCGCTGGCGGAGGGGGTGCCCGCCCGCAGGTTCACCGCCCAATTGAGTGCACCGAAGACCCCACATCCGCTAGCGGCGGGAGCTGCGAAGAGATTGTCTGTGTGCTGAACGGCAGGGAACACCGCTCCCGGATAATCGCCGATGGGCTCCGAGGGCGGGTTACCAGTGGTCGTAAGGTGCAGGTTGATCGGGTTCGCCGTGGAGCCGAGATAGCAGTTGTTACCCAACAACGAGTTCGACAGTTTCAGCCTTACCGGCATCGTCAGCTCTTGATCTAGCACCTTGATGTTCGGCAGCCCAACAGCTTCGACCGTTGCAGTGATCTGGGTCAGATTCAGTGGAGTGTCGATTCCGATGGCCCCGCCCGGCACGGAGATCGGGTTCGAATACACACCGTTGCGGCCGTCCGGCTTGGGGACGAAGGTTTCGACGAAGCTGCCGTCGGGCTGGGTTGCGTACTTGACTCCGCCCGCGATCTTGAGCCCGCCGTCGGGGACGGGCACGGTCAGTCCCCCGATTTTCATCGAGCCGCCGCGCACCACGACGGTTGCGCAGGTGGCGACGTCGAGGTCTTCGACGGGGCATGACGACCAGCCGTCGAATGTCAAAGGGGTAGCGGCAGGTGTACCGGACGAACCGAGCGAGGAATTCTCCTCAGCTGTGGCAACGCCTCCTCCTATCAATGCAAGGGCTGCAGCGATCGCCATCGTGGGGGCAACTCGGGTTCTCAAGGCATTCTTGGACATTGGGCTCCTCAAGCATGGAATCGACGCACCGAAACCTCACTCGTTTTGGCGTGTCGCGAGTCACATCTGTGTACTCGGAGCGAAGGCTACCGACCGGTAGTACTCGAAGTCACACAAACCGAAGAAAGTTCAACCCTTTCGGGGACGCTCTCGTACTTTCGGTGGCGTTTCATCCGCGGTCTGCGGGGACCTTCTACCCTGTGCGACCGCCACGTCAGTAGGCAGTTCGATCTCGGCACCATGCAGGAGCGGCCCGCAAGTCCAATCTCGGGACAGGCCGCGGCGAGGATGTCAGATTCCCAACCCCCAGCCCAATTCACGTTGCTGATCCGGAATTTTCGGTTTCTCACTACCCTTCGCTCGTATGCCACCTGAGCTGAAGGAGGCTGGTGTGACGTTTTTTCGATTGCTTCCATCGAGCGTGGCGCAGTCCGGCCGCATGGATCAAAACCGAGCACCGTTATTGGAGCCCCGCGCGCCGTACCGTCGGTTGGATCGAACGGGTTCACCCCACCGGGGGCACAGACAAGAGCACCTCCCCGACACTGCAGGAACGCACTTCGAATACGTCCTGTCTGGTCGCTGACAACAGCGTTAAGCTCGATGTTTGGCGGCACTTCGGTTGGGTAGCTGAAGGGCTGATCATCTTTCTCGAATGCGGCTACCAAGATCCCTCCAAGGGATTGGCTGCCTCGGATCAGGTACAGGAGCAAATCTCACGTGACGTCCTTCGTGCGGGCGATCGTTTCCCCCATCGCCGTTTCACCTTCACTGTCCGTCTCCGCATCACCGGATCAACTGCCGGTGCTGCGATCACTGGTGCGTACCGTGGCCGCGCACTATGCGCTCTCGTTGGACGGGCTGTCCGATCTCGTTCTCGCCGCCGACGAAGCAGCGACCATCCTCATCAGCCATGCCCTCCCCTCCAGCAGCCTGACGTGCACATTCGACGGCGACGACAACGCCACTGCGCGAGTGGTCCTCTCTGCGGCAACAACGGGCCAGATCACCACAAGTACTTCGTCCTTCGGGTGGCACGTCCTCGAAACCCTTGCCGACCAAGTGGACCTCGAGGAGGCCCCGCCTGCCGCGCCCGAGGAGAACTGGACTGTGACAATCACCCTGACCAAGGTCGTGCTAGCGGGTTCGTGATCCCCTGGCCCGGAGGTCCACGAGTACACACTGGTCACCGCCTGTCGGGGCGTCTCGTCGCCGTAACTGACGGCGATTCCGATCACGACGTGCTTCGTACCGGTGCCGCACACCAATCCGCATTTCTCGGCATCCAGCTCACGCTGCGACGGAGGTTTCGAGGGCGGCGAGGGACTGGGTGTTTCGGAGCGCTGTGAGCGATTGTGCGAGCAGCCGGGAGACGTGCATTTGAGAGAGGCCTACCTTCTCGGCGATTTCCGCTTGGGTCAGTTCGCCGAAGAATCGGTAGAGCACGATTGTGCGTTCTCGTTCAGGAAGTGCCAGCAGTGCAGGCCGAATCGTTTCGTGGTTGTCGATGCCTTCGAGGGCACAGTCGAAGTCTCCCAACGTCTCTGCGATCGTCCGTCCCTCGTTGACGGTTGCCGCATCGAGGGACGCCGCGTGATAGGAATCGCCGGCGGCGACGATCTCTGCGATCTCGGCAGGTTCCACTTCGAGTTCTTTTGCCAGTTCCGGCACTGTGGGTTCGCGTCCGAGGGCGTGAGTGAGGGAAGACCGGGCCTTGTTGAGCGCGAGATAGTTTTCCTGCAACGAGCGCGGAACACGAACGTCCCAGCCGCGATCCCGAAAATGTTTGCGCACTTCACCCACCATCGTCGGAATCGCGAAGGCGAGGAAGTCCTTGCCCTTGTCGAGATCGAAGCGGTTCACCGCACTGACCAAACCGACGCTGGCGGCCTGCACGAGATCCTCGTGGGCTTGTCCGCGACCGCGGTATCGCAAGGCAATGTTCCGGGTCAGCGGTAGACACGTCTCGATGATCTGCGTCCGCAGACGGTCGCGGCACTCGTCACCGTCCGGTGTTGAAGCCATCTGTTCGAAAAGGGCCGCAAGGTGCGAGTAGTCGGCGTCCCGCGTGTGAGTGCTCATAAGAATGCCCACTCCTTTCCCCTGGTCATCGCCCAAGCAGAGCGCCGAGGGACAGTGGCCCCTCGCTGAGGTGAAGACATGGTGTCCATGGCAGTAGTCATTCGCGCTCCCGAAGTGCAAGTGCTCCAGCGTGGATCTGATTCATCTACTGCCGTAAATCTATATCAGCAGATATAGATAAATTGCAAGAATTGGAGGACTGATCGAACGATCGAGGTGCGACCGTTCGAATCCGTATGACGCATATGTGCACGAAACCAGCAAGACCTGAGTCCTTTCGACGACCTCCCCTGCGAAAGCCGGTTCGAGAGTCAGATGAAATCTGCAACCAGGAGCATCAGATTTTAGGCACCGGAGAGCGAGGGGAACAACGCAAGGAGATGTTCAGGTCGAGACATATTCGGCGGGGGTGAATGTGAGCGCTGGGCCATTAAGGGATGAAGCACACGCTTACCGAGGGGTCGACGCAATCTCCGTGATGTCGGAACTGTCCGGAATCGGGCCCAGACATTGAGACTCTACGAACGTCGCGGACTGTTGCCCCCGTGCGCACTAGCGGCGGAACGCGGCGCTACAGCGCAGCGGACCTCGACAAACTGCGCCGTACTAACGCATTGATCGGCGACGGAATCAACTTGACTGGAATCGGTGTCATTCTCTCACTGGAAACTAAAACACGATCCTTGCTACGCGGATCGCTCAGCTGAGCGAAACGCCCGGGGACACACCACTCGAAGCCATGCTAGAGCCCGTTCAGCCCAGTTCGTCATAATGACGAACGCCGCTGGATTCCGCGTCGGCAACGATGATGTTCCTGTCAGATTCAAACTGTTCGACCACGGAATCGAAGGTGTCGATTAGCCACAGCTTCTTTGTCTCACCGAGCGGGGTGTCCACGCCGTCGTCGCCGGTTTGAACGATACGCACCAACAGGATTCGCTGGCGTCAGGTTCGACCCAAAGTCCTCGCGGAACATTCGTGGCCAAGACGTGGAACTCTGCACCGCTCACGCCGCTGGAGGCGTCCCAGTCGGTGACAATCACCAATCGTCGCCTGACTTCCTTCGGCTCCGCGTTGGCTATTGGTATCGAAGCAAGCCGATGGTGGTGTCTGAACGAGAACGAGCAATTTCGCGCGACGCGGCAAATCCAGGGGCAAGTCTTCGCCGTACGAAGAACGGACTGTCGAAGAATTGAAGGAAGGCATCAAAGAACTTGATCTTCAACGCTATTCGAAACTCACGAAGAGCGGACTGATCGGTCCGCCCGAAAATCACTGAACCTCACCGTTGGCGCGAGGTCGGCACCGACACGCGTTTCCTGTGCACGCGACAAGGGTGCACAGGCGGCCGGGAGAACAAGGAATCTACGGGCTACACCGTTCGGACCGAGGCGCAAAAATCATGCCAGTGTGGCCACCGCGGCGATAACGAAAACGATGACAACCAACGCGACCGCGACGATCGCTGCGATCCCAGTTACTGGAAAGCGCTTGACGGTCGAGGGCTCGGGTTCGAAGAATCCCGACTTCTGTGGAGCGTTGGGTGGGGCGCTCCCCGGCTTGACCCCACCTCCGGGTTCCAGATCAGGGGTATTCCCCGGATCTGGTTCGGGCGGTGCAGAAGTCACGGTCTATCTGCCTCGTCAACTTCCCTCGGAGTCGTCGACGACGCCTCGGACTGGCTGAGCGTGTCGGTCAGTTTCGCACAGAACACCGGCAAATCGTCGGGCTTGCGGCTCGATATCAACGTATTCGGGCCAGAAGTGCATACTACGACTTCTTCGTCTACCCACGTGCCGCCGGCGTTCGTGATATCGGTACGCAAACTAGGCCACGACGTCAGCGTACGACCGGCCACCGCGCCGGCTTCGACCAGCGTCCATGGTCCGTGGCAGATTACCGCGACGGGCTTCCCGGCATCGAAGAAACTCCGGACGAACGCCACCGCGTCTGGATTCATGCGGAGAAAATCAGGGTTGGCCACGCCCCCGGGCAGGACGAGAGCGTCGTATTCGGACGACTCCGCCGACTCGACCACCGCGTCCACGTCGAAGACGTCAGCTTTGTCGAGATGGTTGAACGCCTGGATGGTGCCGGATTCTGTCGAAACAATCGACGGCTGAGCGTGTTCGGCAACCAATGCATCCCACGGATCTGTCAACTCGACCTGTTCGACTCCCTCCGTCGCCACAAGGAATGCCACTTTCTTCCCTGCAAGTAATTGACTCATGCTTGAACGTCCTTCCTCATCTTCGTGACTCCTGCCGAGCTACTGCTCAGCTGGATGCGCCCTCGGTGTCGTCGAAGAACGACCATTCGCCATCATGGTGGACTTCCATTCGCCATCCCAGTTCCGAGTTGTCGGCGCGAGAATCCACAAACCAGGCATGCGCATCGTCAGCGCTCTCGATGTCGCGCGTCGCGGTGACGTCGCCTGCAGGATTGATCACTCTGTAAGTAGCCATTCCGCTCACCTTCCCCAACCGACGTTTCTTCAATCATCGACCACGACGACGACAAATCAACCCGCACCGGCACCGTGTGCGCCAGGCGCCGGCCGAACGGGCCTTCACTCCGACTGTCCGGTTCACTCGAGGGATCGGCGATACCGCTGATGGGCGACCTGAGTCGACGGAAACAGATCTACGACTTGGTGCCTCCCGCATGCCACCGATATGCAAACCTTCGGCGATCATGTCGCACGGAGGGGCGAAGCCATCGGATGTCGAGACACATCACCACACCCATGCCGATACTCGGCATCACAAGCAACAGAACAACATTCAGCACCGTGCTTCCACCCTTCTGTGAGGGCCGACGGTCAGGCTGCGGCAGCGTCACGGAGCGCGCTAGTCGATTCGCGCCTTGCCGAGCCCGCGGAAACCTGGGCACGCGGCAGCTCTCCTACATCCCTTGCCGCACAACGGTCTCCAGAAGGCGTGATTCCCACGATCTCGCGCCACCATCTTTCGCGCTCTTCGGATTCTGTCCACACCACGACATCCACCACGGGTCCTCCTTCACCGACCCCCGATTTGTTACCCAACTCACGCGTTGACGAAACGTGACTTCACCCGCGACGTGTCCGCGAAGCCACGGCGGCGTTC
Source organism: Kitasatospora sp. NPDC015121 (assembly GCF_055562955.1). Classification (NCBI taxonomy): domain Bacteria; kingdom Bacillati; phylum Actinomycetota; class Actinomycetes; order Kitasatosporales; family Streptomycetaceae; genus Kitasatospora; species Kitasatospora sp. NPDC015121. The sequence continues at coordinate 30,038 of NZ_JBVHEH010000025.1, read as the reverse complement.
TGAATGTGAGCGCGAGCGCATCGGGTGCCGCGGTGCCCGCCCCGAGGGGTTTTGTGGGCAGCAATGCTTCCGCCATTGGCGGCGGTTGCAACAAGATTCACCTGGTTGCCGGACTCGAAGAACTCGTCGCCGCTCGATCCGTCCCCGAGCCTTATCTTGTATCGCTCCATGACGCCACCGTCGCTTTCAACGCGAAACAGTCTCGTAGGAAAAGTATTTCGATATTTCGATCCCTTCGGCGCCGCAGTAGCGCACCTAGGACGAAGACGAGTGCCCAAATGTTCGAGTCGGCGTCGCACCTGGTCCACGGAGTCCGAGCATTCCCACCGGTGCAGCACCCAAATGCGCTACAGCAGGAGGTTCGCAACCTTTTTTGCTGTTTCTTTTGCAGATCCCGGATTCTGGCCGGTGACGAGGTTTCCGTCGACGACTGCGTAGGAAACAAACGGCAGTGTGGCCTTTTCGTACAGTGCGCCACGCTCTTTGGCTCTTTCCTCGGCGTTGTAGGGCACGAGTTTGTCCACGCGGGCGAGTTTTTCTTCGAACCAGGCGAACCCCGTGAGTCTGCGGCCCGCGATTAGATAGTTGCCATTGGAAAGTTTGGTCTCGAGAAGTCCGCAGTACCCATGGCACACCGAAGCGACAATTCCTCCGCGTTCGAAGATTTCTCGCGTGATGCGTTGCAGGCCTTCACTGTCCGGGAAGTCGTACATAACGGCATGCCCTCCGGTGAAGAAGATCGCATCGTAGTCAGCGGCGTCGACCAGATCCGGACTCTCCGTCGCCTCGAGTAGCGCCATCCGAGTGGGGTCCGACCGCCAGGCCTTTGCAGTTTTGTCGTAGTTCGGGAATTTGAGCGATCGAGGCTCCAACGGCACCGCCCCACCCTGTGGGCTGACCAGAGTCTGCTCGAAACCGTTGCTGTCGAAGACCTCCCAGGAGTGGGTGAGTTCGGAGAGCCATAAACCGGTCTTATGAGACGGGTCATCGTAGTGGCCGACGTTGGTGACTACGTTCAGAATTCGCTTGGTCATCCCACTCTTCTCTCGATCGCTCTCGTCAATGAACCAATCACCCTTGTACCGCCAGAATTGCTGCAAAAGCGGCTCGCACACGATCGGCGGCCTCACCATCCGAGGCCGTCGGCATTTTGCCGTCAAGGTGCAGACAGGCCAGACCGTGCGCCAACGCCCACGCTGCCGAGGCCAATGCCTCGGAATCTGCATCGGGGAAGACGAGCGTCATGCCCATCTGCATCAACAGATGAATTTCCCCCGCCGCTTGCACACGCTCGTCGTTCTCCTCGTCGCACTCGTTGCCGAACATCAACCTGAACAGCGCGGGACGCCGCAAAGCGAACTCGACGTACGCGACGGCGAATTCGGCAAGATCCGCCGACGTCGACGGTAGCTCGCGGTCCTCGGTCAGGTCCGCTTTCAGGTCGCGTAACCCTTGCGCGGCGAGAGCAGATTCAAGGGCGTCACGGTCAGCGAAATGCCGGTACGGCGCGGTTGCGGAAACACCGACCTCGCGCGCGATCGCGCGCATCGAAAACGGCTCTCCGGCCTCGAGCATCCGCATCGCCGACGCCAGCAGCGAGGCCTTCAGATCGCCGTGATGGTAGCCACCCTTGACAGATGTTGACACCGTTAACTTTCCTTTCTACGCTCATGTGAGCAATGTAAACATACCGCATTCAGGGGCCACCATGCCATTCACCACGTCACCAGCGAACAATTCCGAGACCGACAACAAAGTGTCGCCTATCTTCGAACCGTTCACCGTCGCCAGCGGGGCGACGCTCCCGAACAGGATCGTCAAGGCAGCCATGGAGGAAAACATGGCTGTTGCAGGACAGCTACCCGGAAAAGCAATGTTCGCGTTGTACCGGCGCTGGAGCCAGGGCGGTGTGGGCACGATCATCACAGGCAATGTCATGGTCCACGCAGAGGCACTGACCGGGCCCGCCGGCGTCGTTCTCGATGCACAGGCGCCGATCACTCCCTTCCGCGAATGGGCGGACGCCGCCAAGAGTGGTGGTGCGCAAGTCTGGATGCAGATCAACCACCCCGGTCGACAGATCCAAGCCGACATGCCCGGTGTCGCGTGGGGTCCGTCTGCTGCTCGGGTCGAACTCGGCAAGAACAGCAAGCGGTTTGCCCATCCTCAGGCCATGACGGCGCAACAGATCGACGACACCGTAAACCGTTTCGCAACGACAGCACGTCGCGAGGAGGAAGCGGGTTTCGACGGCGTGGAAATCCATGCCGCCCACGGCTACCTGCTATCGCAATTCCTCTCTCCACTCGCAAATCGGAGGACCGACAAATGGGGCGGCACCCTCGACAACCGAGCACGATTGCTCCTCGACGTCACGCGGGCCGTGCGCGCGACGGTCGCACCGACGTTCACCGTTGCCGTCAAACTCAATTCGGCGGATTTCCAGCGCGGCGGATTCGACGCCAACGACGCAGCACAGGTAATCACGTTGCTCGCACCCCTCGGTGTCGACGTAGTCGAACTCTCCGGTGGCAGCTACGAGGCGCCGGCCATGACCGGCCAAAGCCCGGATGACCGCACCCTCGCACGGGAAGCCTACTTTCTGACACTTGCGGAAGAACTCGCCAAGGCCAGCCCTGTGCCCCTGATGCTGACCGGCGGCGTGGTCCGGCGACCGGTTGCCGAACAGGCCCTTGCGGGAGGCGTGGACTTCGTCGGCCTGGGAAGCGCATTGGCGATCGATCCGGATCTGCCGAACCGTTGGCAGGTCGACAGCACTGCCGCTGTCGAATTGCTCCCGGTAACCATCAAGGACAAAGCCGTTGCGTCGGCCGCCAGCATGGCCCGCGTGCGACAGCAGCTTCGACGACTCGGCAAAGGGAAGCCGGCGCGGCCGACGGCGAATCCTGTGGTCGCACTGCTGAAAGAGCAAGTGTTACAGCGCCGTGCGCTCCGCCGGTACCGCCACTGGCTGCAGGACCGCACTTCGACGACTGCTCGTTCATCTCGACGTGAAGTTCGCTGACCCCAGCCGGTGTTGACAGTGCACACATTGGTGCATAACCTGCATGTAAGCAATGTAAACATCGAACGAGTGAGAGCCCTGAAATGACGAACGCATCCTCAACTGTCGAGGTCGATCTGGGCGGACGCCTGATCGAAATCCCGAAAGATGGCCTTTTTGACCGCTACCGGATGGATGTGCCTCTCGACGAGGTCGCTGCCGATCCGCGGGTCCCGAGTGTCGGTTTCTTCCGCAGGCTTCCGAAAACGCAGGTCCAATCGCCGATCGGTACGACATGGACGCCAAACTTCTACTACGCAATGTCCTCGGCGCGTCTAACCATGATCGCCCCGAGCAGCGCGATCCGAAAACGGATCCCGGACGAGCTGTCGCCGCTGGAAATCGCACCCGGATTCGGACTGGTATCCGTCATGCTGTTCCGCTACGACGTGTGCGACATCGATTTCTACACCGAGGCGGCTGTGGGCGTGGCGGTACGTCCGGCGCGCCACGGCGGCTTCAGCACGGCCGCTGCCGATCTGGTTGCCGCTCTGGGTGACGATCACCTGCACTCCTATGTGCTCGCACTCCCAGTCAACACGGAGATCGCCCAAGTCCGCGGTCATGACGGGTACGGATTCCCCAAGTGGGTCACCGATCTCGACGTCGGTATCGACCAGGCACGAACCACGGCCCGCATCTCCAACGCCGATGGCGGCGTCGACATCGCCTTCTCCGCACCGACCCCGAAGCAGAAGACCTTCGAGACGGGAAAGAAAGTCTCCACCCTCACTTCCTACACCCGGCGCAACGGAGCCTGGCTCTCGACTCTCAACCAAACCAACATCCTCGCCAGCGGAACATCATTGTTTCCTGGTGGGGTCGATCTAACACTCGGAAACGGCCGGATGTCGGACGATCTTCGCGCACTCCGGCCCATCCGCACGATCAGATTCGATTCCACCACCTCAGCCCAGGCCGCTCTGCACATGCCGGTCCCGGTCTCGGTTCGCTGATACCTCGAATCGACCGAACATCTCAGGAGAACACCGACATGACCGCAACGACCGACATCTCCACAGATCCCCGCGCAGCGCTGCCTGCCACGCTGACCGCAGGTTTACTCGAACGGCTGACAGAACGGGTCACAGCCTCGCCCGGCGCGCCCCGCTCGATCACCATTGCCCCCTACACCGGTTCACCACTCGCAGACTTCCCTATCTCGACCCCGGCCGACGTCGACGAAGCATTCGTTCGCGCACGGCGCGCCCAAACGAGATGGGCAGCGACCCCCGCGACGGAGCGTGCCAGGGTACTGCTGCGCTTCCATGATTTGGTCCTGAAGAATCAACACATCGGGCTCGACCTGATGCAGGCCGAGAACGGCAAGACTCGCCGTGATGCCTACCTCGAGATCGCCGACGCTGTCATCGCTGCCCGCTATTACGGCCGCACCGGACCGAAAGTTCTTGAACCCGAACGTCGCCGGGGTGCTCTGCCCTTCCTCACCCGTACGTCCGAGCTGCGCCATCCGAAAGGGGTGGTGGCGATCATCTCGCCGTGGAACTACCCGCTGTCGATGGCCGCGACGGACGCCATCGCCGCGCTGATGGCCGGCAATACTGTGGTGCAGAAGCCCGATACCCAGACCGCCCTTACTGCCTTGTGGGCCTTGGACCTGATGTACCAAGCGGGCCTACCGGCCGATGTGTGGCAGATGGTTATCGGCCGAGGCAGTTCGATCGGGGATCCCCTCTTGGCGAACGCGGACTACGTCATGTTCACCGGGTCCACGGCAACCGGTCGGGACATCGCCCGCAGCGCAGGTCAGCGGCTGATCGGGGCGTCACTCGAGTTGGGCGGCAAGAACGCGATGCTCGTCCTCGACGACGCAGATCTCGATCGGGCAGCCGACGGAGCCGTGCGGGCTGCGTTCCCGTCGGCAGGACAATTGTGTGTCTCGGTGGAGCGCCTGTATGTCGCCGAGTCCGTACACGACGAGTTCGTTGCCAAGTTCGTTCAGCGAACCTCGGCCTTGACCATCGGGGCCTCCTATGACTATGGGATCGATGTCGGGAGCCTGACCACCGACAAACAACTGACGACAGTGTCGGCTCATGTCGCCGATGCCGTCGCGAAGGGCGCGAGCGTTCTGGCAGGTGGGAAACCACGTCCGGATCTGGGGCCGCTGTTCTACGAGCCGACCATCCTCGCCGATGTCACACCGGAAATGACGTTGCACGCGCAGGAGACGTTCGGCCCGGTTGTCTCGATCTATCCCGTCGCAGATGACGACGAGGCAGTTGCTCGGGCCAACGACACGGTCTACGGACTCAACAGCAGCATCTGGGGTCGTGACGCCACACGCGCCCGCTCAGTCGCTGCCCGACTGCACTCGGGGACCGTCAACATCAACGACGCCTTCGCCGCGGCATGGGGCAGCATCGACTCGCCGATGGGCGGAATGGGTGACTCCGGTCTCGGGCGTCGGCACGGTATCGACGGCATCCTCAAATACACCGAAGCCCAAACCATCGCCCACCAGTCGCGATTGGATTTCTATCCACCAGCGGGAATCCCGTGGAACGTGTGGGCGCCCGTGATGAACATCGCGCTACGCATGTGGAAAACCGTCGGCGCGCCCTGACACCACATGCCTCGTGCCAACCGATTTCGACTACCAACAAAGGAGATAGCACGATGAGCACCAACCGGCCAACCATGCGAGCGATCGTCGTCGACGAGCGCAAGAACCTTGCCGTCGAGGAAGTGCCAACCCCAACGCCCGCACCGGGTGAGGTCCTGATCCGCGTTGCCGCCGCTGGCATCAACCGCGGCGACGTGATGCAGCGACAGGGGCTCTATCCGCCACCACCAGGCATCAGCGACATCATGGGTCTCGAGATCTCGGGCACTGTCGTCGCCCTCGGCCCGGACGTCGCCGGTCCGGCGCTGGGGGACGAGGTGTGCGCCCTGATCGCTGGAGGCGGGTACGCAGAATACGCAGTAGCCCCCGCATCCCAGTTGTTGCCTGTACCAGCTGGCGTAACTCTGATCGATTCCGCGGCTCTGCCCGAGGTGGCTAGCACTGTCTGGTCCACGATCGTCACCGACGCAGGCCTGCAAGCCGGCGATTTGCTTCTCGTCCACGGCGGTGGAAGCGGGATCGGCACCCATGCCATTCAGGTTGCCAAGGCGCTTGGGGCGCGGGTCGCGGTCACCGTCGGATCAGAGGCCAAGGCGCAGCGCTGCCGAGACCTGGGTGCCGACATCGTGATCAACTACCGGAACCAAGACTTTGCAGCCGAGCTGGCGGGCCAGGTAGACGTCATCCTCGACATCATGGGTGGCAGCTACCTCAGCCGCAACATAGACGCCCTCGCCGTCGGAGGTCGGCTCGTGATCATCGGCATGCAGGGAGGTTTCACCGGTGAGGCGAACGTCGGTGCGCTCATCGGCAAACGTGCGCGCATCATCGGCCTCAACGTCCGCAATCGCCCACTGACAGGCCCCGGGTCGAAGGCGGAGATCGTCGCGGCCGTCGTCGCCGACGAATGGCCATTGATCGAACGAGGGCTTATTCGACCGATCATCTCGGCAAAGCTCCCCCTCGCCGATGCAGACAAGGGACAGGCGTTGCTCGAATCGAAAGACTCGGTCGGCAAAGTCCTTCTCCTACTGGATGGTTCGTGACAGATCGCAGCCGACCCGAGCGACAGGCATCTCTCAGAGGGAACCCACCACGGAAGCACGGAAGCACGGAAGCACGGACAGAGTCACCTCGAATGAAGGGATGAGATATGTCGAACAACAACACCATCAAAGACTTCGGCGCCAGGCTGATGAACGGTGCGCACAAAATCGTGCTCACCGTCAGCAGAGGGCGACTGCTGTCCAAACCCTTCGGAATGCCGGTCGTCGAGCTGCACACGATCGGACGATCGTCGGGTATGCCGCGCTCGTGCCACCTGACAACCCCTGTCAGGGAAAGGGACTGGATCGTGCTCGTCGCGTCGAAAGGCGGCGACGACCGAAATCCGGACTGGTACAAAAATCTTCAGGCCAACCCCGACGTCGGACTCGTCATGAACGGAGAACGATTCGCGGCACACGCACGAACCGCGTCCGCAGAAGAACGAGCAGAACTGTGGCCCAAAGTCGTTGCAGCATACAAAGGCTACGCAAGCTACCAGCAACGAACCCAGCGCGAAATACCACTGGTGATCTGCCAACTGTGAGAAGCGATCACCACGCTGCACAACACAACGACGGCCCGCATCGTCCGTTGCATACTCCGGTTCATCCTCGCTTGCCCAGCTCGAACGCTCCGCTTGTCCTGATCGCTCCCGCGATGGCAATAGGGTCTCACTTCTACAAGCCACTGGTTGCAGAGTTCGCACGGCACGGCTGGGAGGCCCATACGATTCGACGACGAGGATTCGAACGTAGCGAGCCTCGCGCGAGCCGCAGACACGATTGGTCCTACCAGGACGAGATCAACGACATCGACGACGCGATCGCCTGCGCACGAAGGGATCATCCCGAACAGCCAATCCTGCTACTCGGACACAGTCTCGGCGGACAACTCGCAGCCGGACATCAACTGAACCATACGGCGGTCGATGCAATGGTCACCGTAGCTGCGGCGCTCCCCCACCATCGGGCCTACCGGTTCTGCGGGCTGCCCGTCCTGCTCATGTCCGCAGTTGCCGTCCCGCTGCTCACTACACTGTTCGGCTACCTGCCCGCACCGGCCTTCGGCGGCCCCGGCGCTCGCACGTTGATGCGGCAATGGGCCCGCATGGCCATCACGGGCAACCCGCCCTACAGAGTGAACCGGCCGATCACGACGCCCGCGCTCGTCGTCAGTTTCGCATCAGACGCCATGGCTCCGGCGCGGTCGGTGGATGTCTTCGCGGAGAAACTGTTCGACACACGCACGGTGACACGGTGGCAGTACGAGCACAAGGACGTCTTGGCCGGCGCGAGCAACGATCACATCAGATGGGTTCGGGGAAGCTCTCAGGTGGTCGAACGCATCATTGCCTGGTGGGCGAAGCCTTGATGTAGGTCATCGACAAGCGCGGACATCGATCCATTGACGATCCGACAGACGATATGTTTAGGTCATGTGAGAGGTGCACACATTCAACCGACCGTCGACCACTCGTCGGCAGTGCGGAGGTGACATAACGACCACCCGATGCAATTGAAGCGCGAAACTTAGTGTTACACAGCAGGTTTACCCCCTTGTGAGTCCACGCACATCGAACGTACCGGCACTTCTGGTCCGAGTTGCGAAAGATCAATCCTGACCGCTCGATCACATCTACCCTTCGAATCCGAAAGGCCACCCCTGACATGCCCGAACTACCATCACCAATTGCCCCGTACCTCGAACCGGCAGCAAAGGAGCTGTGCGAGGCCACCGACCCCCACCCCCGGATCTACGAAGTGCCACCAGAAGAAGGACGAAAGATACTGCGGGACCTACAAAGCGGCGACGGCGTAGCACGACCCGATGTCGACGAAGAGTGGGTAGACGTCGATGCAGGCCAATGGGGAACTGTCCGCACCCGCATCATTCGACCGAAGGGCATCACCGGGCCACTGCCGGTGGTGTTCTACATCCATGGCGCTGGATGGGTTTTCGGAGACGACAAGACGCACGATCGACTGTTTCGCGAACTGGCAGTAGGCGCCGGCGCAGCTGGAGTATTTCCCCGTCTACGACCGGGCACCCGAAGCACAATATCCGACGCAAGTCGAACAGAACTATGCGGTGGGCCAGTGGGTACTCGAACATGGTGCCGAGCACGGCCTGGATACTTCCCGCATCGCGGTGACCGGAGAGTCGGTCGGTGGATGCATGTCCGCGGTCTTCGCCCTCATGAACAAAGAACGTGGAGGTATCGACCTCAAAGCACAGGTGTTGCTCTACCCAGTCACCAACGCGGACTTCGATACTCCGTCCTACCTGCAATTCGCCGAGGGCTACTACCTCACTCGTGACGGAATGAAGTGGTTCTGGGACGCATACACGTCAAACCCCGCGCAGCGTGCAGAAGTGCACGCATCACCCCTACAGGCTTCCCTCGACGAACTAGCTGGACTTCCGACCACGCTGGTCATCACCGACGAAGCCGACGTCCTGCGAGACGAAGGCGAACAGTACGCGAACAGGCTCCGCGAAGCCGGCGTCGATGTCACATCGGTACGCGTAGCGGGAATGGTTCACGATTTCCTTCTGCTCGACAGCCTCCGCGACACCCGAGCAGCCAACGTCGCACGAACTCTCGCGGTCGACGCGCTCCGCACGGCATTGCAGGGTAGCTGAACGCACCGCCCGGCCGAGTTCAAGTACCGATCTCAGCAGCGGCATCGGACACCTACTGGGCCGCGAACATAGTCGACCAGTACGGCTCCGAACACAGCCTTCTCAGAGAATATTTCCAGAGCAGCGCTTTCCGCCCATACACAGGATCGAGTGCTCAGCCGGCAAGGTTGCTTGCTTCGGTCTCCGACTTCGCGGCGAACATTGATTCTCTACCCATGAGATGTGTTCTGGAGGTTCGAGTTGCCGGGCATTGCCGCGAGAAGTGCCCGGCAAGTTCGACTGCTAGCGTGCGGCGGCGATATCCGTGACGACGCCGCCATGAAGTACGTGACGCAGATACTTCTCGGGCGCCGTGAGGACCGCGAGATCTTGTTCCGGATCTCCTTCCAGCACAAGCAAATCCGCGTGTGACCCGGGGACGAGCGTACCGATCTCTCCTTCCATACCGAGCAGGCGCGCAGCAGTACTGGTGGCACTGCGGATCACGTCGATGTTCGGCTGGACGCGCCCACGGATGGTGAACTCGTCGAGCTGCCGCGCCTGCAGGTCCCCGAGAAGGTCACTACCGTAAACCAGATTCACTCCCGCCCGGTGGGCCTGTTCGAGAGCATCGACGGCGGCGATGCGGACCTCGTCGAGCTTCTTCAGTGATCCTGCCGAAAGACCCGAGGCTGTACCGGCCTCGTACATCGCCTCATATGTGATGATCGTCGGCACCAGGAATGCATCATTCTCGACAAGCAGACGAATCGACTCTTCGTCGATGAGGTTCCCGTGCTCGACGCATCGAACACCGGCCTTCAAGGCTTGATTCACCGCGCGAGGATGGTAGGCATGCACCGTGACGTACCGGTTGTGGTTCTCGGCTTCGACCACCGCCGCACGAATTTCGTCCGATGTGTACTGCACCGCCGAGATTTCATCGGTCGGGGACGCAACTCCTCCGGAAACAACGAGTTTGAGATGGTGCGCACCTTTTCGAAACTCGTCGCGGGCGGCGTGGCGGACGGCGTCGACGCCGTCCGCGATGCGCCCGAAGTCGGGTTTGAGCTGACAACAGGGCTGAGAATCGTCGTTGAGAGAGCGGAAGTCGCCGTGACCGCCCGTCTGGGACAGCGCTTTACCGCCGAAGATCAAACGTGGGCCAGGGGCCAAGCCCTCTCTCAAGGCACGGGCCATCCCGTGATCGGCGCCACCGACATCGCGCACCGTGGTGAAACCTCGGCGAAGCATGTCACCGGCGGAGCGCAGAGCCCTGACCGTCGCGTAACCCGGCGTCCACTGAGCACGCTCCGCAGCGTTCGTCGAGGTCACGAGAATGTGCACATGGGCATCGACCAGGCCGGGCATGACCGTGCCCCCACCGGCGTCGATAATTCGGAAGTCACCACCGTGCGGCGTCGGGGGCTCTCCGATCCCGCTGTCGACGATCATTCGGTCGACGATGTCGATCCAGGCATTCTGCTGCCGCACCCCTGACGAGGGTTCGAGGGTGTGGGCGTTTACTACACGAACGTGCATGATCTGTCTCCTTTGAAGAAACTCGCAATGGTGGGTCAGTGACCGGCGGGAACGCTCTCGTTGAGGCTGCGGCCCGAGGTACGTGCACCGAAGAGCACCACCACGGCCACCGCCAGCACCAGAGCCCCTACCAGGACCAAGAACACGTTCACCCAACCGATGCGCGCGAAGAGGTAGCCGATGGCGATCGGTGCGGAGATCGCGCCCAGACGACCTACCGCAGAGGCAGCGCCCATCGCCGTTGCGCGAACCTCGGTCGGATAGAGCTCTGCGGTGTATGTGTAGTACACGCCGGCCGCTCCGTTTGTGAACGCTGCCAACAGAGCAGACCCGAGCACGAGAACCGGGGTGTTGTCGGCGAACGCCACAACCACCGCACCACCCGTCGCTCCGAGCGCATAGATCGCGAGGAGCCACTTTCGCTCCATCTTGTCGATCAACAAGCTCGCAACGTAATAACCGGGGATCTGCGCAAGAGAGGTGATGAGTGCGATCAGGAAGGAGTTAGTCAGAGTGATCCCCTTCTCCAACACCAAAAGCGTTGGCAGCCAGGAGGAGAATCCGTAGTTCACTCCGATCAAAATGAACCACAACAGCCAGATCACGATCGTCGTGCGGGCAAGACCACCTCGCCACAATCCGGCAAGCGGAGCGAGCACGCCCCGTCGAGAGGTGACTGAGGGCGACGACTGTGGGGGATCCGTCACGGTGTCGACAGCATCAGGTGAATCTACTGCCGGATTAACTCCGGATTCGCGTTCCATGTTTTCGACAACTGCAGCCGCCTCTGCATTGCGGCCCTTGGACAGCAGATACCGGGGAGACTCGGGCAGCTTACGTCGCCACCACAGCAACAAGACCACCGGAAGCGCACACAGAACCGCCGCGATTCGCCAACCCACAGCCGGATTGGGCGAGATGACCAGCGGGGCAACCACTCCGGCAAGGATATAGCCGAACGCGAGGAACCCGACCGTCCTTGTGACGAACTTGCCTCGCACCCGGGCAGGGAGAAACTCGGAGATGTAGGGCGCAATCAGTGCGGTCTCCGCACCGATTCCGACACCTGCGAGCGCACGCCAAACGAATAGTTCCGGCAGGGAATTCGCGGTGCCCATCAGCAGACTGCATACGCAGAAAATGAGCAACGAACTCATCATGAGCTTGCGCCGACCGAAACGGTCGGCGAGCACTCCCGCAACCAACGCTCCGACCAGATACCCGAAGAAGATCGACGACAACAACCATCCGCCGGTCTCAGAAGGGATGTGCCAGATGATGATCAGCGCTGAGAGCGCGTAACCCATGAGGGCACCGTCGAACGAGTCGAAGGTGTAACCCAGGCCGCCCATGAGCATCAGACGTCGATGTGGTTTTCCCGGTTCCAGATTGTCCAGCCTCGACAGAAGCGCAGCGTTTTGCGCCTCTGTCGGATGCGCAGATGTAGTCATGCGAGCTCCCTTTGACAGTTGGTGCGTGCAACATTAAGCGCATTTAAGTGACTTGTGCAACACTTTGATCATGACTGTTTTCACGATCCTCACACTCCACGTCTCGCCTGACCGCAGAGATGACCTCTGTCGCTACTACGAGAGCGCACGAGTCCTCGAATTGTCCGGCGCGGAGTCTTCACAGCTCTGCCTCAAGTCGAACGACGCCGGTACTGTAATCGCCGTCGCGACATGGCCAGACGCTTCCGCCTATGAGGCCTGGCAGAATGCGCCCCTTCGCGTTGAGTTCGCGCAGGGAATCCTGGAAGCAGCGGGTGGTAGCGTGACGGCGACCAGTGAGGTGTTTCAGGTCGCCATCGACACTCGAGGCCCTTGTAGTTGATCCGGTGAAACGAGGCGCTTCGAAGTGACAGTGGGGACGATGCTTGCACAACGAGCAGAGCACGCGAATCTCGGAGCGCAGGCCGATCGAGTCATGCAGGTTCTTGCACAGATGCCGCAGTTCGCCTCTTATGCTTCGGGCCGGGAAGTCGCCGAGCGTGCAGGCGTGAATGTCTCCACGGTGGTGCGAACCGCACAGCAACTCGACTTCGACGGATGGAGCGACCTACGTCAGGCACTCCGCACTGAATACCTCAATTCGCTCGTCACAACGAGCCCCGACCATCCCGGTTCAAAGGATGCAGCAACGCAAATGCTGAGGCAGGATGCAGCAAACCTCGCCAGCGTTTCAACCGACGCCAACATCACCGCCATCAAAAACATCGCCGACGCGATGATCGAAGCCCGCCGAATCGTGGTCATCACAAGCGGATCCGGCACAGGACCTGCTCATATCCTCAGTTACCTGGCATCCATCTACGGCTTCGACATTCACGTCGCGGCCGGCCCCGCGACGTCGCAGGCAATACCCGTGTCGCACCTGGACGAACGCGACTGCCTGATCGTTGTCAACGTCTGGCGGCTCACCCGCGCGCTGCGGGGACTGACACGCCAGGCGCGCAAGAGAGGCGCGACCATCGCCGTGCTGACCGACCTGCATTCATCGCCCCTCAACACGTACGCCGACCATGTCGTGATCACTCCGATCGAAGGCATCAACCCCACGCCGTCCCTGACTGCCATGGTCGCCGTCGTGCAGTCCATCCTCGCGCAACTCGAAAGCTCTGATGCACGCTCCTCAGCCAAAGACATCGAAAAGGCTTGGGAACAACTTGATCTCATGGACGATCAGCCCTGACGCCAGAGCCACCACCGCAACGGCAACAACCTCACCTCCTCGCCCTGATGACCGCGGTATCACTGACTGCTGTGGCGTGGATCCAAAGGAACGCCGCAGCCGGCAACTCGCGGTCCGCGCGCACTGCTTCCCCGCAAGAAGGCCGCGCCCTTTTCAATCAGATGGTCAACCGGAAGTTGAGACAAAAATCGCGGAAACAGACCCGATGAGACTAGCTCCGATACTGAAGTTGGAACCCCCTTAGCTAGGACTTTCTGCAGATGTAATGCATCTGATTGTCGACATCAGCGAACATGATGTCCGTCGCAACACGCTCCACCAGGCTTGTCGACCGCGTCAGCAAGCACCTCACCGAGCTCCTCGATGCGCATCTCAGCGAAAACCACCGGAGAGAAACTGTTCTCCGACAACGAAACTGACGGCCTAGCCGACCACTGATCAGCAGCCGGGAACCTCCCGAACCATGCAGTTCATACTAAAATCGAATGGCTGCTGACAATGGTGAGTGCCGCTACGAGAATGATCACCCCCGGCGGCGTCGACGTTGCCTGAACTGGTTCTCCGTCAGGCCACGTCGACGGTCCAAGGAGCGAACCGATGGCACCAGGCAGGATACGATGCGGTATGCGCAGGCTGGCTGGATCGTTCGATCGTGACCTCCCCGGGTTGCCGCGTGGCCGTGGCCGCCTCGCGGCGGACGAGGTCCAAGACGCACAACGCAATCGCATTCTGCGCGCCGTGATCTCGTCGACTGCGGAGAAGGGGATCGCCTCGACCACGATCGCCGATGTCGTCGGCCGCGCCAGGGTATCTCGCCAAGCTTTCTACAAGCAGTTCGAGAGCAAAGAAGCCTGCTTGATCGCAGCGATCGACGCCGGCATCGAGACGATCGTCTCCAACATCACCTCCACACAAAGCTCGACCACCAATTTATCTCCACACGAACAGCTTTCGGCTGTCATCGAGAAGTACCTCGAGACGTGTTCGTCCGAACCCGAGTTCGTCCGCGCTTGGGTGGTGGACCTACCTGTGGCCGGTCCGGCAGGGGTTGCGAAGCGCAACGAGTACCTGGAACTGCTCGCCGACGAATTGCTCGTCGGCTACGCGTCCAGATCTTCAGAAGCCCCGGGGCGTGAAGTGTTTCTCGCGGCGATCGGCGGATGCAACGAGTTGTTCTACCGCCAGGTGGTCGACGGGTCCAATTCGTACATGAATCTTCATGCGCCGATCATGTCCTTCCTCGAACGGGTACTGGATCTCTCGTCCGACGGTTCGTAGTCCGGTGTTGACAAGCCTCGGGTAGATCGCCATGCTCATTTATAAGTACTGTCGCGTACTTATAAATGAGCGAGGAGTGGCCATGGGGATTTTGAGGGGACTGACACAGCGTCCGATCGCGCCGCCCGGCCGGGTTGCGATCCGTCCACGGCGAGTCGACTTCGACTGGGAGAAAGCGCCTTTGGTGTGGTTGCCGAATGAGCCGATCGCCTCATACCTCCTCGGTTCGATGAACCTCGTCATCCCCGAGGGCGAGCGGATGATGATCCAGGCCTTCGAGCAGGCTCTCCCGGACGTGCACGACGAGAAGCTCCGCGAGGACATGCTCGGTTTCATGGGTCAAGAATTGCTGCACGCAGAGGCGCATGACGAGGTCATGAATCAGGTGTTCACACGGCACGGAATCGACCCGGCCCCGTTCAACCGCCAGATGCAGTACTTCTTCCGTAAGACTTTGGGCGTCGGCGACGACACCGATCCGCGGTCCACCCGGCAGCGTCTGATCGAGCGTCTCGGGATTTGCGCGTCCTCGGAGCATATGTTCGCGTTCGTAGGCGACTGGGCACTGAACGCGGACTTGGAGAAATTCGGCGCAGATCCGCAGATGCTTGACCTCTACCGGTGGCATGGGGCCGAAGAGGTCGAGCATCGTGCCGTGGCGCACGAGGTCGCCACGTACTTCGGAGTCGGCTACTTTCGCCGCTGTATCTCCATGCTCATCACGTGGCCGATCTTTTTAGGGTGGTTGCTCCGTGCCGCGATGTATCTGAGCCGCAACGACCCCAACACGCCGAACATCGGTTATCCGCGATTGCTCCTGGAATTCGTCCGCGCCGGACGCCGCGGACTGGTGCCTGGTGTATCGAAATGGTTCTGGAGCGGTGCGTCGACGTTCGTGCCCGGATTTCACCCCGACAGTGTGGGGTCCACAGCCCAGGCCCTCGCCTACGTCGCGCAATCGCCAGCGGCCAAGCGGGTCAACACATGACACCCAACGCGCCCGAACTCACACAGCGGTGGCCGGCCCCCCGCGAGATCCCGGTCGACCTACGACGCGGCACGCACCGCGACTCGATTCTGCGCATTCTGGATGTCCTGGTCTCCACGCAGGTGAAGTGGGCGGTCTTGATTCATCGCGATAAGCCACCGAAAAACCGGACCGACGAGTACAAGACAACGCTCACGGTGTCGGAACGCACGACGGTGGCCAGCGACAACGACGTGGTCAGCATCGAACTGCGGGCACCTGACGGCAGCGACCTCGAACGGTGGCACCCCGGGGCTCACCTCGACCTGTACCTGCCCTCAGGACGCATACGTCAGTACTCACTGTGCGGCGATCCTGCCGATCGCCGCTGTTACCGGATTGCGGTACGCCGCATCCCTGATGGTGGCGGCGGATCGAACGAGGTGCACGACGAGTTGCCAGTCGGTGCCGCCGTCGGCGTTCGTGGCCCACGCAACGCGTTCGGGTTCGTCGAACCCGGGCGAACCAAGCGCGCGAAGCGCGTTCACTTCGTGGCGGGCGGTATCGGCATCACCCCGATACTCCCGATGATCCGCGAGGCAGAGCGCATGGGCCTGGATTGGTCGCTGGTGTACGTCGGTCGCGAGCGACGCACGCTACCGTTCCTCGCGGAATTGTCACCGTTCGGTGATCGGGTCACCATCCGCACCGACGACGAATACGGCCTACCCACCGCGACCGATCTTCTCCCGCCGAACGTCCGCAGCGGTGATGCAATCTACTGTTGCGGTCCGGTCCCGATGATGGACCTGATCACCGCAGGTGCACGCAACCAACCCGGTGTGGAAGTGCACGCCGAACGCTTCTCCGCCACACCGGTCGTCGATGGACGTCCCTTCCGGATCCAACTGGCTCGCACCGGTCAGGTCATCGATGTCGCCGCCGATCAGACCGCACTGGACGCAGTGCTGCGTGTGAACCCGAAAGCGCCCTATTCATGCCGTCAGGGCTTCTGCGGCACCTGCATGGTCCACGTCATCGACGGCGATGTAGATCACCATGACAACTCGTTGAGCCCAGCCGAGCGCGCCGAGGGCAAGATGCTGCTGTGTGTTTCACGGAGCAACAGTCCCTGCCTGACGGTCACCACATGAATCCACCGATTCCCCAACGACCGGAGTACCTGTTGAACGACGATCAACTGACATCGCGGGTGGTGGACCTCCTGATCGCACTGGAGGAAATGGACGCCGATGCCGTGCGTGCACTCGTCGATCCCGACATCGAATGGCGCAACACCGGCCTGCCCAGCGTGAAGGGAAGGAAGAGCGTCGAACGAGCTCTCACGATCGTCTCTCACCTGATCACCAGGTACGAGGTCGTGGAAGTGCTCACGATGAGCACCGACCACGACACGGTGTCCTCCCGGCGAAGAGAGATCATCCGCATCGGATGGTTTGCCCTGCACCTCGACGTAGACGGCCACTACACATTCGCAAACGGCCGGCTGCGCGTTTGGGACGACCGCTTCTCCTACCGCCGACTGCTCCGCGGATTGCGATTCGGCCCACCCACCCGCACCTGAGGATCGCGAGGGTCGCTATCCGCCTGCCTGGGTCAGGTACTTCATTCGTTCGCCGCGACTTTTCGGGGAAACCGCATGGCGATGGGAACTTTTCCGGCAAGGTAAACGTAGATTAAAGAACAAGGCTTCTTCCGCATCGACAGAGAGACCAATGGACAGTCACAGACCCAGGCCGGACACACCCCACTACGTCACCGCATGTGATGGCGAGGTGTCCGGCTCATGATGATCGCCCTGACACTCCTGCTGGGCGTCCTGGTCGTTCTGTTGATCACCGCAGTCACCGGCTACTTCGTTGCCCAGGAGTTCGCCTACATGGCCGTGGACCGATCCCGGCTCAATTCTCTCGCCCAGACGGGCGATTCGGGTGCAACGCGGGCTCTTGCGGTGACCCGCCGCACCTCGTTCATGCTCTCCGGAGCTCAACTGGGCATCACCGTCACCGGTCTGCTGGTCGGTTACGTTGCCGAACCTCTCATCGGTCAGTCGCTGGGAACGATCTTCGGCGGCATCGGCATCCCCACCGCCGTGGGGATGGCCATCGGTGCCGTGCTGGCGCTGCTGTTCTCGACCCTGGTCCAGATGCTCTTCGGTGAGCTGTTCCCGAAGAACCTCGCCATCGCACGTCCCGAACCTGTGGCCCGGTGGCTGGCCCGCTCGACCACCCTCTACCTGAAACTCTTCGGCTGGCTGATCTGGATCTTCGACCAAGCATCGAACCTGCTGCTCCGCGCACTCAAGATCGAGCCGGTGCACGATGTCGAGCACTCCGCCTCTGCCCGCGACCTCGAGCACATCGTCGCCGAGTCCCGCGAAACCGGGACTCTTCCGCCCGAATTGTCGACGATGCTCGATCGCATTCTCGATTTCCCCACGCGCCCAGTGGAGCATGCGATGATCCCTCGCACCCATGTCGACACCGTCCACGCCGACGACTCCCTCGACCACATCCTCACCCTCATGGGGCGAGGGCACTCCAGATATCCCGTCGTGGGGGAAGATTCCGAGGACATAGTCGGTGTCATCCACCTCCAAGATGTTCTCGACCTGACGCCGACCACTGATCTGACCGCGCGCACACTCACCCGCCCCGCCCTGATCCTCCCGACCACACTTCCCTTGCCGAAGGCCCTGGCCGAACTCACCGACAGCAGAAACCAACTTGCCTGCGTCATAGACGAATACGGCGGCTTCGCCGGTGTCATCACCCTCGAAGACATCGCCGAAGAACTCGTCGGCGAAATCACCGACGAACACGACCCTGACCTCCCACTCGAACTCCCCGGCGAAGACGGATCCTGGACCGTCAACGGTGGCGTGCACCTCGACGAGGTCGAACGCACCATCGGACACGACCTCCCGGGTGGTGACTACGAGACGATCGCCGGCTTCACCATCGCCCATCACGGCGAGCTCCCACCCGAGGGAGCCCGGATCCGCGTCGAACTGCCACCTGATCCTGCCGACCTGATTTCCGACGACGAACAACCTCGATATTCACTGGTCATCGATGTCCTGTCCGTCGAGCGGCACGTCCCCGCCTCACTACGACTACGCCTCGACCCAACCGCAGTGGCCGGGACTGAAACCGCGGAGGAGAACCGATGAGCAACCCCTGGATCGTCATCGCCGTCACCGTCGCTCTCATAGCCCTGAGTGCCTTCTTCGTCGCCGTCGAATTCGCCCTCATCTCCGCCAAACGGCACCGCCTCGAAGATGCCGCCCCCAACAGCCGCTCCGCCCGAGCCGCTCTACGCAGCGCCTCCGAACTGACCGTGCTCCTCGCCGGCTCCCAACTCGGCATCACCGTATGTACCCTCGCGCTCGGTGCAATCACCAAACCCGCTGTCCATCACTGGCTTACCCCTGCCTTCTCGAGTTGGGGCATGCCGCTCTGGATCGCGGACGTCGCCGGTTTCGTTCTCGCATTGATCATCGTGACTTTCCTGCATCTGGTCGTCGGCGAAATGGCACCGAAATCCTGGGCGATCGCCCACCCCGAGAAATCAGCCACACTGCTCGCCATCCCGATGCGCGGATTCATGTGGCTCACCCGACCTCTACTGCAATCGCTGAACTCGATGGCCAACTGGTTCCTCGTCAAAGTCGGTGTGCAACCGGTCGATCACGTCGGCAGCGGCCAGGACCCCGACGCCTTGCGGCACCTGGTCGAACACTCCACCAACGTCGGAGCCCTCGACGCCGGATACTCCGCGCAACTTTCCGGCGCCCTCGACATGCAGACCTTGACCGTCCGCGATCTGCTTCGGAGCAGCAAAGCTCCGACCTCCGTAACCAGCTCCGCGACCATGGACCAGGTGCGGGCGATCTCGAAACAATCGGGACACCTACGAATCCTCGTTCGCGACAACGGTGTTCCCCTTGGGATCGTGCACGTCCGCGACACCCTGCTCCAACCCGACCACACCCACGCCGAATCCATCATGCGACCGGAATTCACCCTTGCGTCCGACACCCCCGTCCACCTCGCACTCGCGGCGATGCGGGAAAGTCGCAATCACCTGGCCGTGGTCACCGACGAACGAACGACGGTCGGCATCATCACCCTCTCCGATGTTCTCTCACGACTGTTCCCCCGCCCTGAACCGGCGATCTGACACCGCATAAGGACAGCCTTTCGCACGGATAGCGCTATCCGTACAGCAATTGTTCGGGAAAGCTCGCGATCAGATCTCAGATCTCCCCGTCCCAGGCATCGATACCCTCGTGCGTATCCGGAGTTGGAATGCCATGCCCGAGCCCCCGTGCCCTCATTTCCTCGTTCACGAAATAGAACCGTGCTTTCTCACGCGGAGTCAGGCGATCACACCGGCGATACAACGAGCGGTACTCCTTGACGAGCTCGCCGCTCGCCATACGGTAAACCGACAGCGGCACCGGCTCACCCGACATCTGATCGCATCCTCGGACTGCATGATCTGCCGCCCCGCGCTCGTCGCGACTTCGTCACTGGGCGTGCCGCCTTCGGTCAGCTTCGCTCATGCCACCCCACGTTCCATACAGCTCACCCGCACCGAGGGCGTACTCGCGGCACTGACCGAGCACAGGACAGGTCTGACATATCCGCCGCGCCTGCAGTTCCCGGCGGAATCGGGCATTGCCACGCTCGCCTTCCGGCGAAAAGAACACCGCCGCTTCGACCCCACCGCACGCGGCGTACTTCTGCCAACAACTCGGTTCGGCGGCAACCTCTTTCCCGGACTGCGCCGAGCGCACTGCGGATATCATCGGGAACTCCTCTCTCACTCGAGAACCTCGGATCACTGAAACCAGATCCGAAGCCAGGAGACGTATCTCAAAGCTTCGCTCTTGCAATGCCACTGACGGTTAATAAGGCGACTTCCTACGGGTTCATGCCAGTATTAGAATCTGGCGTGTCCGCCAAGTGCGGCCGTGAAGGCCGCTGGCTGCGGCAACGGTTGGCATCACCATTTGATCGCCCTGCCGAAGGTGCGCTCGAACCCACACGCCTGGTAGCCAATCGGGCGCTGAATGCGCGACAGATCGCCATCACATGCCATGCCGTCACCGCAGCACCCGCGGTCGAGCACCCAACCGGCCGCTTCCCGGGACCGGACGGACGTTCGGAGCGCCGGGGCGGGCAGACTGTCCGGCATTGGCGTACCGCAGAAGCAAAGCGAGCACGAGGAAGGAGAGGACGAGGACAAGGGTGAGAACAATCGAACCCACGGCGGAGCTTCCTTTCCGAGACCACGAAAGAATCAGGTTCACTCAGAATCGATCACCGAACCGGCCGAGGGAAGAATCCGACCCAGATCTTCGCGATTTCCATACAGCCGAGGTGCCGATCGCGGCTCGGTAACCCTCGCCCGTCACATCATCCGCGTGTGTAGGTCGCCTCTGCTGCACGACGGAGTTACTGCCCCGAGTGGTCAGTCACCTCGGTACAGCGTCCGTAAGAACAGCAAGATCCGTCATCAGAGTCACCGCCGGTCGAGGGAACGATTGGCAGCGCGCACATCATCGAGCGCATCGTCGAACCCCCTCGACAACTCCTCCTCCCGATCAACTGCCGACTCCAGATCGGGAAGTGACATTGCTCCGACTTCGAGCACCAACTCCGTCAAGATCACGCCGGGCTCACAACGCACGCGTTTCACCAATAAGGCGATCGTGTCGGCCGCGCCGCGAAGCGTGGACGAGGGCAGTGGCACGCAAGCCCAAGCGACTATAAAATGCAAAGGCGCACGGCGGGGCACCAACTGAGCATTTCTGATCCAGCGGGCGTGATCACCGAACTTGTGGAGACACTCTCGGACCGCGCATGTAGATTCCGAGTCTATTTGTATTATCGGACTGCGACTTTCGAGCCTTCCCGCCACAATTGTCGCTGAAATTCCGCGGAAAGATGACCTTTTCCATGGCCCAGAACTGTCCCAGCAGCAACGAGAAGTCCTACTTCACTTCCAGTCAAGTCAGTTCAAACTCGAAACACACTGTAATAAAACGAGTTTGAAGTGCTTTCTTACGCACGTACCGAGTTGACTCGACTGAGTACACTTCTCGTGTTCTACCGATACCTGGGTCGAATGAGCGACGGACCGTACGCCACAGCCGCGCACACCGGCAAGGCTCTCGCGAATCGGGTGTGGCTGTGACACAACTATATTCGAAGCAGAAGTGTGACGGCCGCCGACTGGGCTTTTTCAGTCGGTTGTTCAGACTTTTTCAGCGAGAACGTCGAGGTAGCTGATTTCGGGCGGCGCAGCGAAGAGTTCGTCGGCTCGTTCGCCGAGGGCCTTGCCGACCGGACCATTGAGATGTGTCTCGCGGGCAGCTTGGTCCGGGAATGCGTCGATGATGCCGAACGACGAGGGCCCGAACCGCACCGCGAACCAGGGTTTCGTGCCGGGCTCCTGCTCGACGAGCGGCAGTGCCGATCGGAGGAATTCCTCGACCGCTTCTTCCTTGCCGGGCTTCGCTTCAAGTCGGACCAGCAGCGCCTTGGTGGCCATATCGGATCTCCTCTTCGAGGTGGTGAACACTGTCAAGCATCACACCATCCATCGGTTAATGGAAGGTACCCAAACCCACCGTTCGAGGAAACCGATCCCAACCCCCTAGCGATCGTGGAGCCGAAGGAGGAGACTCCATAGTGAGGGAATGCGATGCCTGGATGCAGCCGCAGTTGCGTCGATGGCAGGAAAAATGTTGGTGCGCCGACATTTTGGTGCGATCTTCACTTCTGCGCGCCGTGGACCTTCCCCGAACAGCACGATTCATTCGGTCGGTCGCTCACGCGTGGACGCCTGCGGCCGACGAGATCAACCGGAAAGCCGCAGCTACAAGACAAGGGAGTGCCGCGATGAAAGCGCTTGTATACGACGGGCCTCGAGAGGTCCACGTCAAGGACGTGCCCGATGCGCGGATCGAGAATCCGACAGATGTGCTGGTGAAGATCACGAGCACCAACATCTGCGGGTCGGATCTACACATGTACGAAGGCCGCACCGATCTGGAGCCCGGAATGGTCCTCGGTCACGAAAACTTGGGCATCGTCGCCGAAGTCGGCAATGCAGTGGTCAAAGTATCGCCAGGGGATCGAGTGTGCTTGCCGTTCAACATCGGCTGCGGCTTCTGCCGAAACTGCGAGGAAGGGTTGACCGCATTCTGCCTGACGGTGCACCCCGATCCGAAGATGGCCGGCGCTGCATTCGGTTTCGCGGGGATGGGCCCGTTCTGGGGCGGACAGGCGGAATATCTGCGAGTGCCGTTCGGCGACTTCAACTGTCTGCGACTGCCCGAGGATGCCCAGGACAAGGAAACCGACTACGTGATGCTGTCGGACATCTTTCCCACCGGATGGCATTGCACCCGCCTGGCCGACATGCAACCCGGCGATTCGATGGTGGTCTACGGCGCTGGCCCAGTCGGTTTGATGGCCGCGTATTCGGCGATGATCCAGGGAGCGAGCAAGGTGATGATCGTCGACCGCCACCCCGACCGGCTACGCCTGGCCGAAGAGATCGGCGTCGTCCCCATCGACGACTCGAAGGGCGACCCCGTCGAGCAGGTCCTCGAGCAAACCAACGGGAAAGGCGCAGACAAGGGGTGCGAGTGCGTCGGCTATCAGGCACACGACCCGCAAGGCCACGAGGACGCCGCCATGACGATGAACCGGCTCGTGGATTCGGTGCGCTTCACCGGCCACATCGGGGTGGTCGGCATCTTCCTTCCCCAGGACCAGAACGGCCCCGACGAACTCGAGCGCAACGGCAAGATCGCCTTCGACATGGGCAAATTCTGGTTCAAGGGCCAGAAGATCGGCACCGGACAAGCGAACGTCAAACACTACAACCGGCAACTGCGCGACCTCATCCACGAAGACCGGGCAAAGCCCTCCTGGATCATCTCCCACGAACTCCCGCTCGCCGAAGCCGAATCCGGCTACCAGCACTTCGACGCTCGCGACGACGGCTGGACCAAAGTCGTCCTGCATCCCTGACACGGCCAGAACCGAGAGGAGCACAACGATGCCAATGCCACTGCAGGGCAAGCAGATAGCGATATCGGCTGCCGACGGGGCCGGAGGAGTAGAAGTCGTAGACGAACAGGTCGCGATCGACGGGAACCTGATCTCGAGCCGCTCGCCCGACGACCTTCCTGCGTTCCGTCAGGCCATCGTCGAGCAGTTCGCGAAGCTCGGGGCAGGTGCGTCATGACCGTGAACCAGACCTCGGTGTCCCTCGACGATGCGCAGCGGATCATCGCCGCAGGACAGGCCAAAGCCACCGAGATCGAGTCGCCGTCGAACATTGCGGTGGTCGATGCCGGCGGCAACCTCGTGGCTCACGTGCGAATGGACGGTGCCTGGATCGCCAGCATCGACATCTCGATCAACAAGGCGTTCACCGCGCGGGCATTGGACGTCTCGACCGAGGACCTCGCGGCCAACGCGGGCCCGGGCGAGCAGTTCTACGGGATACACGCCTCCAACGGCGGACACATCATGATCTTCACAGGCGGTGTGCCTCTGCGGCACAACGGCCAGGTCGTGGGCGCTGTCGGCGTCAGCGGCGGCACCGGGGAGCAGGACAAGACCGTCGCCGAGGCGGCCGTGGCGGCGCTGTGAGCTCTGCTTCATCCGCGCGTCAGGTGAATTGACGCCGGCCAAGCCCGCTCGGCGCAACCGAATCCGGCGACCAGCATTTCGACGCTCACGACGACGGTTGGACCAAAGTCGTACTGCATCCCTGAGGCGGCTCCGAGCCGAGACGAACACAACCACGGCCAGACCTGGCACACCTGCGCCACCACGGGGGCGAGAGCAAACCGACCCCTCGATAGAAATCCTGCCAAAGGATGCAGCACAGGAATAGACGAGAACCACGTAAGTCCCGTAGTGACGGTGGCCGAAACATGTTGAATTGCAATAGCTCCCACCTGAGCGGTCTGTTGACCAGCCACAGAACGGGACGTTGAACCGTGCAGCACGCGGGTGTGCGCCACCTACTCGCAACCAATTGGAACCGGCCAGTAGTGGCTCATTACCTTTCTGTCACAAGGAGATTCGATAGAACTACAATGAATCTCGTCCGGGTTCAACGGAGCTGCTGTTCACTGACTGTGACGATCTTTCGCAAAGGGAGTTCTCCTTTTGCATGCGCCGCGGTAGTGTGGACGTACCGCAGTAGCGGCCGACACTCGAGTTTTCGTGTCGAAGCCGATACTCGGAGTTTCATGCGATGGCCGCTTCGATCGGGTTCCGGCGGGCATCTTCGATCAAGGGCAGGTGTGGTCGCCACTGCCCCGTTGCGCCCCGCCCATCAGGCGAATGTTGTTGACGCCCTTTAGGCGGACGAAAAGACTCATCATGGCTGGGTGGTTCGTGAGCTCAACCGGTTGACCGGCGGTCGGGCCCTGTCAGTACACACAGGCCCGGCGAACCCCACAACATCAACGCTGAGGGGCGTGATGTCAAAGCACAGTGGCGGAAACCCTTACCCTCGGCCGCTCTCGAGCCTCACGCCCGCCATCCACGGATTGGTGTCGGGCGCCGTTATCGGCGCCCTGCTCGGTCTCCGTGACTTCACCCAATCCACTCGCCAAAACCAGGGAACTACGAAGTCCTTGCCGACATCGAGCGAAGTTGCGGGCGGAATCGCACTTGCTCAACGGCCGGGCCGATCGAAAGGAATTGAGTCATGACAACTGCTGTAGGCATCGACTTGGGCACAACCAACTCGGTCATCGCAAGCTGGCAAGGCGGCGAGCCGGTGGTCATCTCCAATGTGGAGGGAGCACGGACGACGCCTTCGGTGGTGGCGTTCACCGAGAACGGTGAGCGTCTGGTGGGCCAGCTTGCCCGACGGCAGGCGATCTTGAATCCGAAGGGCACGATCTACTCGGCGAAACGCTTCATCGGACGTCACTACGACGAGATCTCCGAGGAAGCCAAAGCGGTCAGCTTCGACGTCGTAGCGGGTGACAACGGTGAGGCCCGCTTCGACGTGCGCGGCAAGAAATACGCACCAGAGGAGATCAGCGCTCTCGTGCTGCGCAAGCTCGTCGACGACGCGAGCAAGTTCCTCGGTGAGAAGGTGAAGGAAGCGGTCATCACTGTTCCTGCCTACTTCAACGACGCGCAACGAAACGCCACCAAGGACGCCGGCCGTATCGCAGGCCTCGAGGTTTTGCGGATTATCAACGAACCGACCGCTGCGGCACTCGCGTACGGCATGGACAAACAGACCCACGAAACCGTACTGGTCTTCGACCTCGGCGGCGGAACCTTCGATGTGAGCCTGCTGGACGTCGGAGAGGGGGTAGTCGAGGTTCGTTCCACGGCCGGCGACTCCCACTTGGGCGGCGACGACTTCGATCGACGCGTGGTGGACTACCTCGCCGACGAATTCCAGCGCGCGGAGAACATCGATCTGCGTAAGGATGCGCAGGCGTTGCAACGACTGTTCGAAGCCGCGGAGAAGGCAAAGGTTGAGCTGTCCTCGGTGACCCAGGCCCAGGTAAACCTGCCTTTCGTTACCGCTGACGCGAATGGTCCCAAACATCTCACCACTACGATCATGCGATCGAAGTTCGATGATTTGACTGCCGATCTGGTGGAACGGTGCCTCGGCCCGGTGAAGCAGGCCATGAGTGACGCCAAGGTCGCCGCCAACGACATCGACGAAGTGATACTGGTCGGCGGTTCGACACGTATCCCGGCTGTACAGGCGCTGGTTCGCCGGCTGACCGGCGGCAAGGACCCCCACATGGGCGTCAACCCGGACGAGGTCGTTGCCCTCGGAGCCGCAGTCCAGGCAGGCGTGCTCAAAGGCGAGGTTTCCGATGTGTTGTTACTCGATGTCACCCCACTGTCCCTCGGCGTCGAGACGCAGGGCGGGGTGATGACGAAGATCATCGAGCGGAACACGACGATCCCGGCACGGCGCAGCGAAGTGTTCTCCACGGCGGAAGACAATCAGTCCGCCGTAGACGTCGTGGTGTTGCAGGGCGAACGCGAACGTGCGGCCGACAACCGGGTGCTGGGCCGGTTCCGGCTGGAAGACATCCGCCCCGCGCCACGTGGCGAGGCCCAGGTGGAAGTCATTTTCGACATCGACGCCAACGGCATCCTGAACGTCACCGCTCGCGACAAGGATACCGGCAAGGAACAGAGCATCACGATCAGTGAACAGGGCAACCTTGATCAGGGTGAGGTCGAGCGCATGTTGGCGGAGGCCGAACGGAACCGGGGTGAGGACGAGGCGCTGCGCAAGGCGGTCGACGCGCGCAACGGGCTCGATTCGGTTGCGTATCAAGTGGAGCGGCGACTCGCCGAACTCGGTGACAGTGCCCCGCCGCATGAGAAGGCGCGGGCCGAGATGCTGGTTGCCGACGCCCGAAAGGCCGTGCAGGACGGCGCTTCACCCGCGGAGGTTCAGCCACTCACCTCGGAGCTGCAACAGCTGCTCTACGGACTTGTGCCGGACCAGTCGGACGACGGGCAAGCAGGCGGCGCTGATGCTGCGTCGTCGGATGACGGCGACGTGATCGACGCCGAATTCGATCGAAGCTGAGGCGCACGATGGAAATGTCTGCAGATCATTCGACGACTGAGCCGACTACCAACAGCGCCGACACGGATCAAAGCAAGACCGAGTCCGATCGCGCCGAGACGGCAGACGAGCTGTCTCAACTCGAGGACCGTTGGCGCAGGGCCGTCGCAGATCTGGACAACCTGCGCAAGCGATACGCCAAAGATCTGGACCGTGAACGCGCCGCGGAAGTAGCGAAGGTTTCGGCGGCGTGGCTGCCGGTACTGGACAACTTGGAGCTTGCGCTTGCACACGCAGGCAGCGATCCGCAGGCCGTCGTCGAAGGTGTGAAGGCGATCCGGGACCAGGCGGTACAGGTGCTCTCACGACTCGGCTTCGAGCGCCACGACGAGGTCGGTGTGCCGTTCTCCCCGGAACTCCACGAAGTGGTCAGTGTGGTAACCCGACCCGACCTTCCGTCCGGGACCGTGGTCGAGGTCTTGCGCCCGGGTTATGGAGAGGACGGGCGACAGTTGCGGCCCGCCGCGGTGGTCGTCAGCCGCCCAGAGGGGTGAGCACCGATGGCCCGTGACTACTACGAAGTACTCGGCGTACCGAAGGGCGCCGGCACCGACGAAATTCAGCAGGCGTACCGCAAGCTGGCCCGCAAGTACCACCCCGATGTGAACAAGGATCCCACTGCGGAGGACAGGTTCAAGGAGGTCAATGAGGCCTATCAGGTGTTGTCCGACACGGACACCCGGAAACGCTATGACCGATTCGGTGACGACTTCCGGCATGTACCCGAGGATTACGACGAACGGGTGCGGGCAAACGCCGCCGGGTACGGCGGTGGCGGGAGAAGGGTGCACTTCGGCCACGGTGTCGGCGGTGAGGGTGCCGTCGACTTCGAAGACCTCTTCGGGCAGATGTTCGGCGGAGGCGGTGGGTTCGGACCGATTCCCGGCGCCGATCAGGAGGCCGAACTGGAACTGGCGCTGGAAGAGGCCTATCAGGGCGGAAAACGCACTCTCAGACTGGACGGACGGCAGTATGACGTCGACATTCCAGCCGGCGTCCTGGACGGCCAGCGAATCCGGTTGGCCGGGCAAGGAGGCCGAGGCAACGGTGACGCGCCGCCTGGGGATCTGTACCTCGTGGTGCGGATCAAACCGCATTCACGGTTCCGCGTGCAGGGTCGGGACATCTACGTCGATCTGCCCGTATCGCCATGGGAGGCGGTTCTCGGGTCGACAGTCGTCGTTCCCACACCGGGCGGAGAGGCGAAAGTCAAAGTGGTGCCTGGCTCTTCGACTGGTAGGAAGCTGCGCCTGCGCGGAGAGGGAATGCCGAATCCGCGCGGTGCCAACGGCAACCTCTACGCCGAAATCAAGGTGATGGTTCCGTCGAAACCGACAGCACGTGAACGCGAACTGTTCGAGCAGTTGGGCGCCGAATCGAACTTCAATCCGAGGAAAGAGACATGAGCACCTCAACGCCGATCACTCAGTACGTATTGGTTCGCCGTACCGGATTGTCGCCGGACGCCTTCGCCGAACGTACTGGCCTGCACCCGGATCTGGCACGAAAACTCGTGACTCTCGGACTGCTCGACGCCCACCGCTACGCCGGCGGAGAGATGTCGTTCGACCCATCCGAAGTGACCCACGCCGCACGCATTCAACGACTGCGGACGGGTCTGGGTCTCAACTACTCGGCAATCGGGCTCGTGCTCGATCTGCTGGATCGAATCGAAAGACTCGAAACAGCGGCCCGCAGAAGGAGGACATCCTCATGGACACCGGCAGCTTGACCGAAAAGTCACGAGAAGCCTTGCAGGAAGCCCAGAATGTTGCGACCAGAATGGGCCACACCGAAGTCGACGGAGAGCACCTGCTGCTCGCATTGGTCGATCAGCAGGATGGGTTGGTGCCCCGACTGCTCGAACAGGCCGGCGCGAATGTCGAAGCACTTCGATCCGATCTGGATCGTGAACTGTCGCGTAGGCCGAAGGTCAGCGGCCCCGGCGCGACCCCCGGTCAGGTGATGATCACCCAGCGTCTGGCCAAGCTGCTCGATGCCGCAGAGCGGGAGGCGAAGAGACTCAAGGATTCCTACGTGTCGGTGGAGCATCTTGTGATGGCCCTCTCCGAGGAAGGATCGGCCAGCGCGGCCGGGCGGGTCCTCGCCAGTCACGGGGTCACACGGGACGCCTTCCTCACAGCGCTGACGAAGGTGCGCGGCAATCAGCGTGTCACGTCGGCGACCCCGGAGGGGGCGTACGAGGCATTGGAGAAGTACGGGCGCGACCTCGTCTCCGAGGGACAGGCAGGCAAACTCGATCCGGTCATCGGCCGGGATGCCGAGATACGCAGGGTAACTCAGATCTTGAGCCGGAAAACGAAGAACAACCCGGTGCTGATCGGCGACCCCGGTGTAGGTAAGACTGCGATTGTCGAGGGTCTCGCCCAGCGGATCGTCCGCGGCGACGTGCCCGAGGGCCTACGCGACAAAACGATCTTCTCGCTCGACATGGGTTCACTGGTGGCCGGTGCGAAGTACCGCGGCGAGTTCGAGGAGCGACTGCAGGCCGTGCTGTCCGAGGTGAAGGCTGCCGAGGGGCGCATCCTGTTGTT
>NZ_JBVHEH010000024.1:0-134064 GCF_055562955.1 Kitasatospora sp. NPDC015121 | reverse complement strand
GTACTGCAGGGGGGACCCTGTGGGAGAGTAGGACGCCGCCGAACAATCTTTGAGAGAAAGCCCCCTGACGGGATGTCAGGGGGCTTTCTCGCGTTTACGGGGCATTGCCGGGTAACCTGCGCCAATGCAGAACCTGACGTTGACGTGGCAAACCTCGGCCGGTGCCTCCGCGGCGCTGTACGCTGCGGCGTTCGCGGTCAGGAGGGGAGCGGCACGGCGGGCCGGCGAGGGGGTGCGGCGGCGTCGGGCGGGGGTGGTGGCCGACGCGCTGCGGGAGGCGGGGACGCTGTTGGCGTTGTTCGCGCTGTGGCAGGTGGTGGGGCACCTGTCGTTGTTGGGGACGGACCACGCGTTGCAGCGGGCGGAGTGGATCCACCGGACGGAGGGGGAGTTCGGGCTGCCGGACGAGGTGGCGTGGCAGCGGGCGGTGGTGGGACACCCGTGGCTGGTGCAGGCGGCGAACTACTACTACGCGACGATGCACTTCGGCGTGATGCTGGTGGTGCTGCTGTGGCTGTTCCTGCGACACCGGGCGCGGTACGCGTGGGTGCGGACGACGGTGGTGGCGACGACGGCGGTGTGCCTGCTGATCCAGTTCATCCCGGTGGCGCCGCCGCGGATGCTGCCGGGGAACGGGTTCGTCGACCTGGCCGAGCAGTACGGGCAGTCGGTGTACGGCGGGGCGGTCGCGGGGGTGGTGGCGGACCAGCTGTCGGCGATGCCCTCGGTGCACGTGGCGTGGTGCGTGATCGCGGCGGTGGCGGTGGTCTCGGTGGCGCGCGGCCCGTGGCGGTGGCTGGTGGTGCTGCACCCGGTGGTGACGGTGTGGGTGGTGGTGGTGACGGCGAACCACTTCTGGGCGGACGGTCTGGTGGCGGTGGTGATCCTGCTGACCGTGTACCTGGTGCAGGCGGCCGTCACGGGGTGGCGGCAGAAGGAGCAGGACGGGGAAGCCGTGGTGACGGCGGGCGCGGGGGAGCCGGAGCGCAGCGGGGTGCGGCAGGGCTGAGAAGGGCTGAGAAGGGCTGAGAAGGGGTGGGGAGAAGGAGGAAGGCGGTTCCGGGAACGGCTCCGGGACCGCCTTCGGTGCTTTCCGGGCCGGCCTGCGCGGTCGGACAGCGAGTCGGTCAGCGGGGTTGGGCGGCGAGTAGGGCCTCGGCGAGCGCGGTGCGGTAGTAGCGGCCCGGGGTGCTGGTGCCGGCGACCAGGCGGGCTTCGAGCAGGACGGTGAGGTGGTCGTCGACGGCGGCGGGGCTGAGGCCGGTGAGGCCGGCCAGCTGGGTGGTGTCGCGCGGGCGGTCCAGTCCGGTCAGGAGGGAGGCGCGGGCACCGCCGAGCAGGCGGCCCAGGCTGTCGGGGGCGGCCTGCGGGGCGGGGACGGGTGCGGCGGAGACGGGGTAGACGACGGCGAGGCGGGAGTGCGACTCGTCCGGGAGGAGCCAGCCGTGGCGGGCGCTGGTGGGGACGAGCAGCAGGGTGGGGGAGGCGGTGGGTCGGGGGGCGGCCGGGTCGGGGGTGGCGAGGCGGAGGCGGCCGTCGGGGAGCCAGCGGTGCTGCGGGCCGAGCCGGGGCAGGGCGGCGGGCCAGCCGTGGCGTTCGGCGCGGGCCCGGCGGGCGGTGAGGTCGGCGCGGAGGGTGCGCAGGCGGGCGGGCCATTCGGGGCGGACGACGTGCTGCCACGTCCAGTCGAGGAGGGCGGCGGGTTCGGGCGGCAGGTCGGTGGCGGTGGCGAGGTCGGGGAGGCGGGGGTCGGCGTCCGGGTCGGGGACGGGCAGGTGCAGGTCGGTGGGCCAGTCGGCGGGGCGACGGGCGGCGAGCCAGGCGGCGAGGCGGGGGTCGGTCGCGAGGTGGGCCCGGAAGGCGGGCTGGTGGGTGGCGAGCCAGTCGCGGCGCCACGGTTCGGGGCGGATCTCGGCGAGGACGCCGAGCGCGGCGACCGTCTCGACCAGGGGGGAGAGCGCGAAGCGGCATGCGGCGAGGGACTCCGTGCCGACCAGCCAGTGACCCATGCGTCCCCCTCCGCAGCCAGACAGTAGCAACCGGTGGCCGGGGAGGGGGGGTGAAAGCGCGATCACCGTGGGACGGACGGGGCGGGACGGGCGCGGGCGGCGGCCGGGCGGCCGGTCAGCCGAGGCGGCGGTGCAGGCCCCGGACGGTGAGGCCGACCAGGGCGCCGGCGGCGGCGAGGTACAGGCCGGTCTCGGCGAGCTGGAACGTCCAGTAGCGGTCGGCCGGTTGGTAGGCGGCGGCGACGTACAGGTCGGCCCGGGCCAGGCACTCGCTCGCCGGAGGGGTGCCGTCGGCGGCCGGGCAGGGCTGGCCGCCGAGGGTGAGGACGCGGCCGGTCGCGTCCCGGACGGGCAGCGGGCTGTGGCCGGTCAGCACCCAGGCGTCGGGGACGTCGACGACGGCGAGCATCCGGGCGTCCGGGCCGAGGCGGCCGCCGGTGGACTCGAAGCCGACCAGCGAGGAGCGGTAGGCCGGGCCCTGGTCGGTGCCGAGCGGGGTCAGGGCGTGCACGGGCGGCCGCAGGTGCGGGCGGACGGCCAGCGGCACCAGGACCTGGACGGCCGCGAAGACGGCCAGCGTGACGGCCATCGCGGCGAGCGTGCGGCGCAGGAACAGGCCCGCGCAGGCGCCGAGCGCGACCGCGAAGGCGGCGTAGCCGAGCGGGACGGTGCCGCGGACGTCGAACAGCAGCGGCTGGAAGCGGTCCCGGTCGAAGCGGTCGAACGGGGCGGCGTACCAGGTCACCAGCAGGCTGAGCAGCCCGGTGACCAGCACCGCGACGCCGCCGGTGAGCAGCAGCCGGACGGCCAGCCAGCGGCCGCGGCCGACGCTCTGGCTCCAGACCAGCCGGTGGGTGCCGGTCTCCAGCTCGCGGGCGATCATCGGCGCGCCCCAGAACGCGCCGATCAGCGCGGGGGCGAGCAGCACCAGGGCGCTGCCGGCCAGGTACGCGTTGCGCCGGCCGCCGAGCGCCCGCTCCAGGTCGGGGCAGGCGTCGATCCCGCAGTCGGTGGGCAGCCCGTGGATCTGGGCGCGCAGCCGGAGGCCGTCCACCAGCAGGTAGGCCGTGGCGAGGGCGAGCAGGGCGGCGGCCGTCAGGAACTGGGCGCGGTACTGCCGCCAGGTCAGCCAGGTCATCGTTGCGGCTCCGGGAGGGGGCGGGGGTCGGCGGGGGCGGTCGGCCCGGACGGGTCGGGTTGGTCGGACATGTGGTGCAGGACCAGGTCCTCCAGGCCGAGCGGCTCCATCACCCAGGACGGGTCGTCGACGGGCGCGTCGGCCCGGACGGTGAAGGTGCTCTGCCGCTCGGTGTGCTCGGCGGCCAGCACGCGCAGCCCGGCGGGCAGGGTGTCGGCGGCCCGGCGGGCGGTGGTGAGCCGGAAGTGCGTGGCGAGCAGCTCGTCGATGCCGCCCTCGGCGCGGACCCGGCCGCCGGCCAGCACCACCAGGTGGTCGCAGACCCGCTCCAGGTCGGAGAGCAGGTGCGAGGAGAGCACCACGGTGGTCTCCGGCGCGGCGTCGGCGACGAACTCCATCAGGCCCTGCAGGAAGGCGCGCCGGGCCAGCGGGTCGAGGGCGGCCACCGGTTCGTCCAGCAGCAGCAGTTCGGGCCGTTTGGCGACGGCCAGGACGAGCGCGAGCCGGGCGCGCTGCCCGCCGGAGAGGCGGCCGGCCTTCTGCGCCGGGTCGAGTCCGGCCTGCCGGATCCGGTGCTCGGCGAGGGCGGCGTCCCAGCGCGGGTTGAGCCGGGCGCCCATCCGCAGGTGGTCGGCGACCGAGAGCGCCGCGTACACGGGGGTGTCCTGGGCGACGAAGCCGACCCGGGCGAGCTGCCCGGGCCCGGGCGGGGCGCCGAACACCTCGACGGTGCCCGCGGACGGGGTGAGCAGGCCGCAGGCGAGCTGCAGCAGGGTGGACTTGCCGGCGCCGTTCGGGCCGACCAGTCCGACCACCCGGCCGGCCGGGACGCTCAGCGTGCAGTCGGTGAGGGCCGGGCGGCGGCCGTAGCGCTTGTGCAGCGCCCGGGCTTCGACGATCGCGGTCATCGCTCCTCTTCGGGGGGACTTCGGACGGTCTGGCGGAACAGCGCCTCGATGGACTCCTCGTCCAGCCCGGCGGCCCGGGCGGTGTCCAGCCAGCGGCGCAACTCCCGTCGCAGCGGCTCGTGTTCGGACACGGTGGGGGAGCCGAGGGTGCCGCTGACGAAGGTGCCGACGCCGGGCTTGGGGGAGACGAGCCCCTCGTTCTCCAGCTGGCGGTACGCCTTGAGCACGGTGTTCGGGTTGATCGCGACCTTCGCCGCGACCTCCTTCACCTTGGGCAGTCGGTCCCCCTCGGAGAGCAGGCCCAGCCGCAGGGCCTGCCGCACCTGGTGGACCAGTTGCAGGTAGGGGGCGACGCCGGACCGGGGCTCGATGTGGAACTCGATCACCACAACCTCATTTATCTAGGTTCCTAGCACTATGGAACTGGCGGTGCGTCAGACTGTCAAGGAGATGATCCCGGAGGTGAGTCGGCCTGCGGAAAGGCCGGAGCCCGGGCGCCGTGGGGGTGGCGTCCGGGCTCCGGGCGGTGCGGTGGTGCGGTGGTGCGACCGAGCGGTGGTGCGGTGGTGCGCTTACCTGGTCGGCAGGGCGAGCCTGCCCCAGCGGCCGCCGGCCAGTTCGGAGGTGGCCGAGTACCAGGCGGCCAGGCCGGCCGCGGCGGCGACCCAGCCGCCGACCTTGCCCCAGCCGCTCGCGTCACCGAGGACCCCGATGGCGCTGAGCACCAGCGAGAGCGTCAGCAGGCCGTAGACGGCCCGGGTGAGCAGACCGGCGCCCCAGGAGGCGGCGGTCAGGGTGAGCGCCAGCAGCGCCCACAGCAGCAGGAACAGGCCCGCGGTGTTCTTGCCGACGGCGCCGCCGGCGGCCCAGGTCGCCCAGAAGGCGCCGAGGGTGGTGAACGCGGTGCCGCTGAAGCGGTCGCCGCCGCGGAACTGCCAGAGGCCGGCGACGAACAGCGTCACACCGCCGACCAGGTGCGCCAGCGAGGCCGCGCCGCCGGCCGAGGTGCCACTGAGGACACCGGTGCCGAGCAGGCCGTACGCCAGCAGAGTCAGACCGAGGGCCAGGTAACCGAGCGGACCCGCGTCAGCGGATCGGGCATTCGCCCCGGAGGCTTCGTTGCTCACCGGAGGCTCCTTTCACTCTGCGCCAGGGCATGGCGAGATCACGGTGAAAAGTGGGTGTGCGAGGAGGTGGTGCCAGGTGCCGGGTCGTGGGCGCACCGAAGGGAGGGTGCGGCGGCTGCGGCGGATGAGAGAACCGGCGGCCCGGCCGCCGGTCATGCCCTCCGGGGTGGAAGCCCCCGGTGCCTACGGTGTACCCGGCGCCCCGGTTTTGTACCCTTGTGAATCACGCAGAATGAGCAAGTGTGAGCAAACCGTGACCAGTTCGGGTGACCGGTTCGATCGGTTCGGTCAGTTCAGTCGGTTCGGGCGACCGGACCGGTCAGTTCCGGCGCTGGGTCGGGATGCGGAGCGTCAGGATCGCCATGTCGTCGGACGGCGGCTCGGGCGCGAAGCGCTCCACCGCCCGGTGCACCCGGGCCGCGACCGCGCCCGCGGTCAGGCCCGCGCAGCCGGTCAGCACCTCGGCCAGGCCGTCGTCGCCGAGCATCCGGCGGCCCTCCCGGCGCTCGGTCACGCCGTCCGTCACGCACAGCAGCACCTCGCCCGGGGCGAGCACCAACTCCTCGGCGGTCAGGTCGAGTTCGTCCATCACGCCGAGCAGCGGCTGCGGTGAGGCGGCCTGGTCGACCTGTCCGTCGACGCGCAGCCGCAGCGGCAGCGGGTGGCCGGCGCAGACCAGCGAGAGCACGGTCGAGCCGTCCGCGCGGGGCGTCAGCTCGCCGTACAGCAGGGTCAGGAAGCGGGCCCGGCTGCCCTCGTCCAGGATCGCCGCGTTCAGCCGGGTGAGCACCTGCGGGGCGCTCAGGCCCTCGCGGGCCAGCAGGCGCAGCGAGTGGCGGGCCAGGCCGGTGACCGAGGCGGCCTCCGGGCCGGTGCCGCAGACGTCGCCGATCGCGAAGCCGTAGGTGCCCTCGCGGATCGGGAACAGGTCGTAGAAGTCGCCGCCGACCTCGTTGCCCTCGCCCGCGGCCTGGTAGAAGACCTCCACCTCGACGCCGGGGATCTTCGGAAGCTCCGGCGGCAGCAGGGCGCGCTGGAAGGCCTGGCTGGTGGCGGTCCGCTCGGAGTACAGGCGGGAGTTGTCCAGCGCCAGGGCCGCACGGCGGGACAGGTCCTCGCCGAGCTCCAGGATCTCCTGGCGGAACCGGACGCCGCGCCGGGTGCCGAGCACCAGCAGGCCGATCACCCGGTTGCGGGCGGACAGCGGCAGCACCACCGTCTCGCCGAGCTCCGGGCCGACCGGGTGCCCGATCGCCCGGGCGGTCTCGGCCGGCGCCGTCCACGGGCGGGCGCCGGGGCTGGGCTCCGCCTCCGGGGCGGGCGACTTGTCGAGCAGGGCGCGCAGCGCGTCGATCCGGTCCTCGTCCTCGTGCAGCACGAAGGCGAGTTCGGCGCCCGCGGCGGTGTCCGCCGTGGTGTAGACGGCGCACCAGGAGGAGAGGGTGGGGACGGCCATCTGCGCCATCAGGGCGAGGGTCTGCTCGTGCTCCAGGGTGCCCGCGAGCAGGTCGGAGGCCTCCACCAGGAAGGACAGCGAGCCGCGCCGCAGCCGCTCCAGCTCGCCGAGGCGGGCGCTCTCCAGGGCCAGCGCGATCCGGTCGGCGGCGAACTGCAGGCGCAGCGCGTCCTCGTTGTCGTAGCGGCCGGGGGCGGCCGCGGCCACCCCGAGCGAACCGGTCAGCCGGCCCTCGACCTTGAGCGGGACGGTGATCAGCGAACGCAGCTCGGTGCCGTCCAGCAGCGGCGCGGCGCCGGCCGGCCGGACCGCCAGGTCCTCGTGGACGGCGGGCAGCCGGGCCGAGTCGAAGCGGCCCGCGCCGGCGTCGATCGGCAGCCGGGCGAAGCGCCGCGACGGGCCGGCCAGGCCGGTGGCGGCGCGCAGCTCGAACTCGGTCTCGTCCTCGCTGGTGAGCAGCAGGTAGGAGGCGTCGGCGTCGAGCAGGTCGCGGGCCCGCTCGACGATCCGCTGCAGCAGGCTGGACAGGTCGTCGGGGGAGACCGGGCCGACCAGCAGGTCCAGCGGCTCGACCGCGGCCGAGGCCGTCTCGGCGGACGTCCCGGGGGTGCGCAGCACCGCGCGGTCGGCCTCCCGGACCAGCACGCACAGCACCGTCGGGGTGCCCTGGCTGTCGCGCAGCCGCACGTGGGTGCCGTACACCTCCTGCACCGCGCCGTCGCCGCCGCGCACCGCGTACGAGCCCTCCCAGCGGGCCAGCCGCAGGGTGTCGCCGAGGCCGAGGCCGGGGGTCTGCGGCCACTGCGCCAGTTCGGCCCACGGGCGGCCGAACACGGCGTCCGCGGGCCGGTGGAAGAGCGACTCGGCGTCGGCGTTCCAGTGCCGGACCCGGCCGTGGTCGTCGAGCTGCACCACGGCGACCCGCACCGGCCCGTCCGCGGCCGGCAGCTCGCCGCCGGGCAGGCTGGGCAGCGCGTACCGGGTGCCGGGGCGCTGCTCGGGCAGGGCGAGGCGGAACCAGACGGTCTTGCGGCCGGCCGCGTACTCGACGCCCCAGCTGCTGGACAGCGCCGAGCACATCAGCAGGCCACGACCGCCCTCGCCGTCCGGGTCGGCGTACCGGTCGGAGTTCAGCGTCACGTTGGCGAAGGACGGCAGGCCGCGCTCCGGGTGCCGGTCGCTGACCTCGATCCGGACGGTCTCCTCCTCGCGCAGGCAGACCACCTCGGCGGCCGTCCCGGCGTGCACCACGGCGTTGGTGACCAGTTCGCTGACCAGCACCACGGCGTCGTCCACCACCTCGGGCACGCCCCAGCCGAGCAGGGCGTCCCGGACGAAGCCGCGGGCCGCGGCGGCCGAACGGTCGACCGGTTCGAAGGTGGCGGCTGCGCGCGCGGTGACCACGGCCACGTCTCCTCTGCTGCTGGTCCGGCGGACGGTTCGGACGGTGCGACGGGCACCGGAGCGCGTCGCCCGGACCCGGTGCGGCCCTCCACCCTACTTTCCGGTTGGTACCCAGTGGGGCCGGGGAGCCGAAACAGGCCCCTGGGAGTGATTTCGTTCACCACTTTCCCTGGTCGCCGGGAAAACCCTCCGCAACCGGTCCGACACCGGGTGCCAGTGCTGTCACACTGGGGGGTCCGCGTGCCGTGACCGCCGCAGTACGGTCGGAGGGACGGCGCGGGAGCGGCGGGCCGGACTCCGGCCCTCCCCCGCGGCGGTGAACCGAGTCAGGACCTGGGAGGGCCCCCCGTTGAGTTCGGCGACCAAGGACGTGTCCGGTACGACCACCGCCGCCGCGCGCGGCGCCCGCCCGGCCCCGCCCGCGCGGACCGCCCCCGGGGGCGGCGGCGGGCGGCGGCCCGGCCAGGGGCGCGGCGCCGAGCCCGCCGAGCTGCGCAAGCTGCTGACCGCGCTGACCGCGATGCGGGACGGCAACTTCCGCCGCCGGCTGACCTTCCCCGGCGACGGCCTGCTGGCCGAGATCGCCGCGGTGTTCAACGAGGTCGCCGAGCGCAACCAGCACCTGACCGGCGAACTGGCCCGGGTGCGGCGGGCGGTGGGCCGGGAGGGCCGGCTGTCGGAGCGGCTGGAGACCGGTGTCGGCGAGGGCGCCTGGATGGCGGCCGTCGACAACTGCAACGCGCTGATCGACGACCTGGCCCGTCCGATGGCCGAGGTCGGCCGGGTGCTGACCTCGATCGCCGAGGGCGACCTGACCCAGACCATGGAGCTGCGCTCGCTGCACACCACCGGCGCCAGCTACCCGCTGCGCGGCGAGTTCCTGAAGGTCGGCCGGACCGTCAACGGCCTGGTCGACCAGCTCTCCGAGTTCACCGACGAGGTGACCCGGGTGGCGATCGAGGTCGGCACCGAGGGCAAGCTCGGCGGCCAGGCCCGGGTGCGCAGCGTCTCCGGCTCCTGGAAGGACCTGTCGGACTCGGTCAACACGATGGCCGGCCGGCTGACCGCGCAGGTCCGCAACATCGCCGAGGTGACCACCGCGGTGGCCCGGGGCGACCTGTCGCGCAAGGTCACCGTCGACGTCGACGGGGAGATGCTGGAGCTGAAGAACACCGTCAACACCATGGTGGACCAGCTCAACTCGTTCGCCGCGCAGGTCACCACGGTCGCCCGCGACGTGGGCACCGAGGGCCGGCTGGGCGGGCAGGCGCAGGTGTCGGGCGTGGCCGGCGTGTGGCGCGACCTGACCGACTCGGTGAACTTCATGGCGGCCAACCTGACCGCGCAGGTCCGCAACATCGCCGAGGTGACCACCGCGGTCGCCAAGGGCGACCTGTCGCGCAAGATCGAGGTCGACGCCCGGGGCGAGATCCTGGAGCTGAAGAACACCATCAACACCATGGTCGACCAGCTCTCCGGCTTCGCCGAGCAGGTGACCCGGGTGGCGCGCGCGGTGGGCACCGAGGGCATCCTCGGCGGCCAGGCCCAGGTGCCGGGCGTGGCGGGCGTCTGGAAGGACCTCACCGAGAACGTCAACTCGATGGCGAACAACCTCACCTCGCAGGTCCGCGGCATCGCGCAGGTCACCACCGCGGTCGCCAAGGGCGACCTGTCGCAGAAGATCCAGGTGGACGCCCGGGGCGAGATCCTGGAGCTGAAGAACACCATCAACACCATGGTCGACCAGCTCTCGGCGTTCGCGGACGAGGTCACCCGGGTCGCCCGGGACGTCGGCACCGAGGGCATCCTCGGCGGCCAGGCCAGCGTGCCCGGGGTCTCCGGCACCTGGAAGGACCTCACCAACTCGGTGAACCTGATGGCCAACAACCTGACCAGCCAGGTGCGTTCGATCGCCGAGGTGACCACCGCGGTGGCCCGGGGCGACGTCTCCAAGAAGATCACCGTCGACGCGAAGGGCGAGATCCGCGAGCTCGTCACCACCGTCAACACCATGGTCGAGCAGCTGTCCGCGTTCGCCGACGAGGTGACCCGGGTGGCCCGCGAGGTGGGCACCGACGGCATCCTGGGCGGCCAGGCCCGGGTCTCCGGCGTCTCGGGCATCTGGCGCGACCTGACCGACAACGTCAACCTGATGGCGTCCAACCTGACCAGCCAGGTCCGCAACATCGCCGAGGTCGCCTCGGCGGTGGCCCGCGGCGACCTGTCCAAGAAGATCGCCATCGACGCGGCCGGCGAGGTCGCCGCGCTCGCCGACACCCTGAACACCATGGTCGACCAGCTGTCGGCCTTCGCCGTCGAAGTCACCCGGGTGGCCCGCGAGGTGGGCACCGACGGCATCCTGGGCGGCCAGGCCAGCGTCCCCGGCGTCGCCGGGATCTGGAAGGACCTGACCGAGAACGTCAACCTGATGGCCAACAACCTCACCGGCCAGGTCCGCAACATCGCGCTCGTCATCACCGCCGTCGCCCGCGGCGACCTCTCGCAGAAGATCGACGTCGACGCGCGTGGCGAGATCCTGGAGCTCAAGACCAGCATCAACACCATGGTCGACCAGCTGTCGGCGTTCGCCGACGAGGTGACGCGAGTCGCCCGCGAGGTCGGCACCGACGGCCGGCTCGGCGGCCAGGCCCGCGTCCCCGGCGTGGCCGGCACCTGGCAGGACCTCACCGAGTCGGTGAACGAGCTCGCCAACAACCTGACCCGGCAGGTGCGCGCGATCGCCCAGGTCGCCACCGCCGTCACCCGCGGCGACCTGTCGCCGCGGATCAACGTGGACGCGTCCGGCGAGCTCGACGAGCTCAAGGACAACATCAACCAGATGATCGCCAACCTGCGCGAGACCACCCGGACCAACAAGGAGCAGGACTGGCTCAAGTCCAACCTGGCCCGGATGTCCGGCATGCTGCAGGGCCGCCGCGACCTCTCCGCCGTCGCCTCGCTGATCATGAGCGAGCTGACCCCGGTGGTCTCCGCCCAGCACGGCGCCTTCTTCCTCGCCCAGCCCGCCGGCCGCACCGCCGAACTCGTCACCGAGGACGACGACGAGAACGACATCGTGCTGCGCCTGATCGGCTCCTACGGCTACCACCGGCGCACCATGCCCACCACCTTCCGGCTCGGCGAGGGCCTGATCGGGCAGGCCGCCGTGGAGAAGCGGCCGATCGTGCTCAAGGAGACCCCGCCCGGCTACCTGAAGATCTCCTCCGGCCTCGGCGAGTCCTCCCCGGCGCACGTGGTGGTGATGCCGGTGCTGTTCGAGGGCCGGCTGCTCGGCGTGATCGAACTCGCCACCTTCTCCAGCTTCACCACCGTCGCGCTGGACTTCCTCAACCAGATCGCCGACCAGATCGGCGTCACCGTCAACACCATCTCGGTCAACACCAAGACCGAGGGCCTGCTGCTCGAATCGCAGCGGCTCACCGCCGAACTCTCCATGCGCTCCGCCGAACTGGAGGCCCGCCAGGAGGAGTTGGAGCGCACCAACGAGGAACTGCAGGAGAAGGCCGAGCAGCTCGCCCAGCAGAACCGCGACATCGAGATCAAGAACAGCGAGATCGAGGAGGCCCGGCAGATCCTGGAGGAGCGCGCCGAACAGCTCTCCCAGGCCTCCCGCTACAAGAGCGAGTTCCTCGCCAACATGTCGCACGAGCTGCGCACCCCGCTCAACTCGCTGCTGATCCTGGCCAAGCTGCTCTCCGACAACAACGAGGGCAACCTCTCCGCCAAGCAGGTCGAGTTCGCCGAGACCATCCACGGCGCGGGCAGCGACCTGCTCCAGCTGATCAACGACATCCTCGACCTGTCCAAGGTCGAGGCCGGCAAGATGGACGTCCGCCCG
Organism: Kitasatospora sp. NPDC015121; assembly: GCF_055562955.1. Classification (NCBI taxonomy): domain Bacteria; kingdom Bacillati; phylum Actinomycetota; class Actinomycetes; order Kitasatosporales; family Streptomycetaceae; genus Kitasatospora; species Kitasatospora sp. NPDC015121. Next base: position 122,163 of record NZ_JBVHEH010000024.1, on the reverse strand, counting down.
GCCCGGATCGCCCTCGTCCAGCTGGTCGACTACGTCGAGGCCGCGTTCCGGCCGCTGGCCGCCGACAAGAACCTGGACTTCGCGGTCCGGGTCGCGCCGGACCTGCCGCCCACCCTGCACACCGACGAGCAGCGCCTCCAGCAGGTGCTGCGCAACCTGCTCTCCAACGCGGTGAAGTTCACCGACACCGGCGCGGTCGAGCTGATGATCCGCCCGGTGGCCGGCCCGGAGATCCCGCAGCACGTGCGCGAGCAGCTGCTGGAGTCCGGCACCATGGCCGACCCGGACGAGCCGCTGATCGCCTTCTCGGTCGCCGACACCGGCATCGGCATCCCCGGCGACAAGCTCCGCGAGATCTTCGAGGCGTTCAAGCAGGCCGACGGCGGCACCAGCCGCAAGTACGGCGGCACCGGCCTCGGCCTGTCGATCAGCCGGGAGATCGCCCGGCTGCTCGGCGGCGAGATCCACGTCGAGAGCGAGATCGGCCGCGGCTCCGCCTTCACCCTCTACCTGCCGCTGCGCAGCGAGGGCCCCGAGCCGGTCGCCCTGGAGCGCGCGGGCGCCCCGCGCGCCCTCGAAGCCCCCCGCACGCCCGCCGACCAGTGGACCCAGGAGGCCCGCGGTCTGGTCGAGGAGCGCCGCCGCTCCACCGTCGAGCGCCGCCGCCCCGCCGACGCCCCCCGCACCGCCGAGGAGGGCGTCCCGCGCCAGGGCGAGCCGTCCCGCACCACCGCCCCGGCCGGCCCCCCGCCGCGCTTCGACGGCGAGCGGGTGCTGATCGTCGACGACGACATCCGCAACGTGTTCGCCCTGACCAGCGTGCTGGAGCAGTACGGCCTGACCGTGCTGTACGCCGAGAACGGCCGCGAGGGCATCGAGATGCTCGAACAGCACGAGGAGGTCGCCCTGGTGCTGATGGACATCATGATGCCCGAGCTGGACGGCTACGCGACCACCGAGCAGATCCGCCGGATGCCCCGGTTCTCCGGCCTGCCGATCATCGCGCTGACCGCCAAGGCGATGAAGGGCGACCGCGAGAAGAGCCTCCAGGCGGGCGCCACCGACCACATCACCAAGCCGGTGGAGACCGACCACCTGCTGGCGGTGATGCGCCAGCACCTGCCTGTCCGGTGACCGCCGCCCGCGGGCGCCCGTTCCGGCTGGCACCCGCGGGCGGGAACCCGGTAAGGTCACCCGTCGTTGCCAACAGTGACCGGACGGTGACGCCCGGCACCGGGCCTGTGGCGGGCAAGGGGGTACGGCTAGCATGACCGGGGCAGTGATGGGCGGCGCGAAGGCGCCCGCCCTCGGGAAACAACCGGCAGGAGGGCGGGTCCTGGTGCAGAAGGCGAAGATCCTCCTGGTCGACGACCGTCCGGAGAACCTGCTCGCCCTGGAGGCGATCCTCTCCGCGCTCGACCAGACCCTGGTGCGCGCCGCCTCCGGCGAGGAAGCGCTCAAGGCCCTGCTCACCGACGACTTCGCGGTGATCCTGCTCGACGTCCAGATGCCCGGCATGGACGGCTTCGAGACCGCCGCGCACATCAAGCGCCGGGAGCGGACCAGGGACATCCCGATCATCTTCCTGACCGCGATCAACCACGGCCCGCACCACACCTTCCGCGGCTACGCGGCCGGCGCGGTCGACTACATCTCCAAGCCCTTCGACCCGTGGGTGCTGCGCGCCAAGGTCTCCGTCTTCGTCGACCTCTACCAGAAGAACACCCAGCTCAAGGAGCAGGCCGCGCTGCTGCGCCTGCAGCTGGAGGCGGGCGAGGAGCCGGCCATCGGCGGGGCGCTGCTCGGCGAGCTGTCGGCCCGGCTGGCCGCCGTCGAGGAACAGGCCGAGGCGCTCACCAAGCAGCTCGACGCGGGCACCGACGCCGGCGCCGCCGTGACCGCCGCCCACCTGGAGCGGAAGATCGCCGGCCTGCGCGGGGCGCTGGACGCGCTGCGCCCCGGCTCCGCCCCGGGCTCCGGCTCCGGCTGACGGGGAGGGGCGGGGGCTGACGGGCCCTCAGCCGTCGCCCGTCCGGGTGGTTCCCGGGCGGTTGACGGCGCGTCGGCGACACAACCCGCCGAAGGCCGCCCGCGCATGTCCGCCGCCCGGGCGCGCCGGTAGGCTGCCCCCCATGGCCACACGAACGCCCGGAAGCGCCGCCGCCCGCACCGGCAAGCCCGGGCCGGCCAAGGGCGCGCCGGCCAAGAAGGCGCCCGCCAAGGCGGCCGCGCCCAAGCCCCCCGCCAAGAAGGCCCCGGCGAAGAGGGCCGCCCCCGCCAAGCGGGCGGCCGCCGCGCCCCCGCCCCCGCCGCCGAAGCGGCCGATACTCTTCCGCGCCGTCCGGGCCGTCTGGCTGGGCCTGGCGCACTCGGTGGGCGCGGTGTTCCGCGGCTTCGGCCACGGCGCCCGCAACCTGCACCCCGAGCACCGCAAGGACGGCGTCGCGCTGCTGCTGCTGGCGCTCGCCCTGGTCACCGCCGCGGGCACCTGGTTCAGCCCGCAGGGCTGGCTCGGCGAGGCCGCCACCAACGTGGTCTCCGGCCTGTTCGGCCGGCTTGACGTGCTGGTGCCGTTCCTGTTCGGCGCGGTCGCCGTCCGGCTGATGCGCCACCCCGAGGTGCCGGAGGCCAACGGCCGGATCGCGATCGGCCTGAGCACCCTGGTGGTCGGCGTGCTCGGCCTGGTGCACATCGGCTGCGGCGGCCCCGCGATGGGCGCCGGCGCCACCAGGATCCGGCAGGCCGGCGGCCTGATCGGCTGGGCCGCCTCCACCCCGATGATGGCCGCGGCCGGTCCGCCGCTGGCCGTCCCGCTGCTGCTGCTGGTCGCGTTCTTCGGCCTGCTGGTGGTCACCGCCACCCCCGTCAACCGGATCCCCGAGCGGCTGCGGCAGCTCGGCGTCCGCCTCGGCGTGGTCGAGCCGCTGCCCGGCGAGGAGGCCGGCGCCGGCTTCGACGAGGCCACCGGCGAGCGGGCCTACTCCACCGCCCCGCCCGAGGACGCCGACCCGGACGCGCTGCCGATCACCGTCGAGAACGACGAGCTCTCCGCCCGCCGCAGGCGCCGCCGCCGCAAGGGCGGGGACCCGGGGGACGTCGAGGCCACCGAACCGCTCCCCCTCGACCAGGACCCTTACCAGACCCGCGACCTGGCGGCCGGCGTGGCCGCCGACCTGGACGGCGCGCTGCTGTACGGCGTGCCCGGCTCGCCCGCGGTGGCCAGCATGGTCGGCCAGGTCAAGGACGCCGCACCGGACTCGACCGCGGGCGCCCCGCCCGAGGCGCCCTGGACGCCGGAGGTGCCCGCCGCGCGCACCGTCGAGGACCGCACCGCCGCCCCCGAGGGCCCCGGCGCGGCCCCGGCCCCGGCCCGGATGGAACAGCTCCAGCTCTCCGGCGACATCACCTACGCGCTGCCCTCCCTCGACCTGCTGGAGCGCGGCGCCCCCGGCAAGGCCCGCTCCCAGGTCAACGACGACGTGGTCGCCCAACTCAGCGGAGTCTTCACCGAGTTCAAGGTCGACGCGCGGGTCACCGGCTTCACCCGCGGCCCGACGGTCACCCGCTACGAGGTCGAGCTCGGCCCCGCCGTGAAGGTCGAGCGGATCACCGCGCTGGCCAAGAACATCGCCTACGCGGTGGCCACCCCCGACGTCCGGATCATCTCGCCGATCCCCGGCAAGTCCGCGGTCGGCGTGGAGATCCCCAACCGGGACCGGGAGATGGTCACCCTCGGCGACCTGCTGCGCTCGCGCACCGCCGCCGAGGACACCCACCCGATGGTGGTCGGCATGGGCAAGGACGTCGAGGGCCACACCGTGATGGCCAACCTGGCGAAGATGCCGCACGTCCTGGTGGCCGGCGCCACCGGCGCGGGCAAGTCCTCCTGCATCAACTGCCTGATCACCTCGGTGCTGGTGCGCGCCACCCCCGACGAGGTCCGGATGGTGCTGGTCGACCCCAAGCGGGTCGAACTGACCGCCTACGAGGGCATCCCGCACCTGATCACGCCGATCATCACCAACCCGAAGAAGGCCGCCGAGGCCCTCCAGTGGGTGGTCCGCGAGATGGACATGCGCTACGACGACCTGGCGGCCTACGGCTTCCGGCACGTCGACGACTTCAACGCCGCCGTCCGGGCCGGCACCGTCCAGCCGCCGCTGGGCAGCGAGCGCGAGCTGACGCCCTACCCGTACCTGCTGGTGATCGTCGACGAGCTGGCCGACCTGATGATGGTCGCCCCGCGCGACGTCGAGGACTCGGTGGTCCGGATCACCCAGCTCGCCCGGGCCGCCGGCATCCACCTGGTGCTGGCCACCCAGCGCCCCTCGGTCGACGTGGTCACCGGCCTGATCAAGGCGAACGTGCCGTCCCGGCTGGCCTTCGCCACCTCGGCGATGGCCGACTCCCGGGTCATCCTGGACCAGCCCGGCGCCGAGAAGCTGATCGGCAAGGGCGACGCGCTGTTCCTGCCGATGGGCGCCTCCAAGCCGGTCCGGATGCAGGGCGCCTTCGTCACCGAGGCCGAGATCGCCAAGATCGTCCAGCACTGCAAGGACCAGCTGACCGCCCGCTACCGGGACGACGTGGTGGTCGGCGGCGGCCCCAAGAAGGAGATCGACGAGGAGATCGGCGACGACCTCGACCTGCTGATCCAGGCCGCCGAGCTGGTCGTCACCACCCAGTTCGGGTCGACCTCGATGCTCCAGCGCAAGCTGCGGGTCGGCTTCGCCAAGGCCGGCCGGCTGATGGACCTGATGGAGTCGCGCGGCATCGTCGGCCCCAGCGAGGGCTCCAAGGCCCGCGACGTGCTGGTCAAGCCCGACGAACTGGACGGTGTACTGATCACCCTCCGGGGGTAGGCGGGGCCCGCACGGCGGCCGGAAACCGCCGTGAGGGCCCGTCAACTTCTGTAGCGAGACTGTGGCACGTTCGGGCCCCCTCCGGTTGAGAAACGTTCCGCCACCACCCCTAGACTGGTGCCTCAGCAGGTGGCCTCCGCTCGAAAGGCGTGCCCAGTGACCATCGGCAAGTCCCCCCGCCGCTCCGCCCCCGACTCCGCCGCGCCCGCCCCCGGGCCCGCCGAGGAGCCGAGTCGTGCCACCGGCGGACCGAGCGTCGGGCGACTGCTCGCCAAGGCCCGGATCGACGCCGGCCTCACGGTCGACCAGGTCAGCACCCGGACCAGGATCCGGGTCCCGATCGTGCACGCCATCGAGTCCGACGACTTCGAACGCTGCGGCGGCGCCTTCTACGCCCGTGGCCACCTGCGGCTGCTGGCCCGCGAGGTCGGCCTGGACGGCGAGGCGCTGGTCGCCCGCTACGACGCCGAGCACGGCGGCGCCCCGGCCCAGCCGACCGGCCCGCTGCTCGACTCCGGCCCGATCAAGGTCCGCGACCACAACCGTCCGAACTGGACCGCCGCGATGGTCGTCGCGATCCTCGCCGTGGTCGCGCTGATCGGCTACAACCTGGTCGGCTCCTCGCCCTCCGGCGGCAACCAGCCCGGCGCGGCCAGCGCCCCGCTGCCCTCCGGCGTCTCCGCCCCGGCCACCGCCGCCGCGTCCGCCCAGCCGCCCGCCCCCGAGAGCAGCGCCGCCGCGATCGCCGCCGCGCCCGCCGACAAGGTCACCGTCAAGCTGGTCGCCGGCCCGGACAAGAGCTGGGTCACCGCCAAGGACGGCAGCGGCAAGTCGCTGTTCTCCAACAACCTGGAAGCCGGCCAGGACCAGACCTTCACCGACCCCAAGAAGATCACCCTGGTGATCGGCAACGCCGGGGCCGTCCACCTGTTCGTCAACGGCAAGGACCTCGGCCCGGCCGGCCAGGACGGCCAGGTCGTGCACCTCGCCTATACCCCCGGCGACCCGCAGGCGGGCTGAACCGGGACGATCCGGTCCTCGCGGCAACGCGCGCGCCCTCCGGGGGGAACTCCACCGGGGGGCGCGCGTTAATCTTGGCGTCATGCCTGAAACCCGCACTGTCGCCCTGGTCACGCTCGGATGCGCCCGCAACGAGGTCGACTCCGAGGAACTCGCCGGGCGACTGGAGGCCGACGGCTGGCGACTGGTGGACGACGCCAGCGAGGCCGACGTCGCCGTCGTCAACACCTGCGGGTTCGTCGAGGCCGCCAAGAAGGACTCCGTCGACGCCCTGCTGGAGGCCAACGACCTCAAGGGCCACGGCCGCACCCAGGCCGTGGTCGCGGTCGGCTGCATGGCCGAGCGCTACGGCAAGGAGCTCGCCGACGCCCTCCCCGAGGCCGACGGCGTGCTCGGCTTCGACGACTACGCCGACATCTCCAGCCGCCTCAACACCATCCTCTCCGGCGGCCACGTCGAGGCCCACACCCCGCGCGACCGCCGCAAGCTGCTGCCGCTCACCCCGGTCGAGCGGCAGGCCGCCGCCGCCGAGGTCGCGCTGCCCGGCCACGGCGCCCCCGAGGACCTCCCCGACGGCGTCGCCCCCGCCTCCGGCCCGCGCACCCTGCGCAAGCGCCTGGACGACGCCCCGGTCGCCTCGATCAAGCTCGCCTCCGGCTGCGACCGCCGCTGCTCGTTCTGCGCCATCCCGGCCTTCCGCGGCTCCTTCATCTCCCGCCGGCCGAGCGACGTCCTCGGCGAGGCCGTCTGGCTGGCCGGGCAGGGCGTCCGCGAGGTCGTCCTGGTCTCCGAGAACAACACCTCCTACGGCAAGGACCTCGGCGACATCCGCCTGCTGGAGACCCTGCTGAGCGAGATCGCCGCCGTCGACGGCATCGAGCGGGTCCGGGTCAGCTACCTGCAGCCCGCCGAGATGCGCCCCGGCCTGATCGACGTGATGACCGGCACCGACAAGGTCGTCCCGTACTTCGACCTGTCCTTCCAGCACTCCGCGCCCGCCGTGCTGCGCCGGATGCGCCGCTTCGGCTCCACCGAGCAGTTCCTCGGCCTGCTGGAGTCGATCCGGGCCAAGGCCCCGGAGGCCGGCGCCCGCTCGAACTTCATCGTCGGCTTCCCCGGCGAGAGCGAGGAGGACTACGCCGAGCTGGAACGGTTCGTCACCCACGCCGGGCTGGACGCCATCGGCGTGTTCGGGTACTCCGACGAGGACGGCACCGAGGCCGCCGGCTACGACGGCAAGCTCGACCAGGACGTCGTCGACGACCGGGTCGCCCGGCTCTCCAAGCTCGCCGAGGAGCTCACCGCGCAGCGCGCCGAGCAGCGGATCGGCAGCGAGGTCACCGTGCTGGTCGAGTCGGTCGAGGACGGCGTCGTGGAGGGCCGCGCCGCCCACCAGGCCCCGGAGACCGACGGCCTGACCACCCTGCTCGGCGTCGAGGACGCGGTGGTCGGCCGGTCCTACCGGGCCATCGTGATCGGCACCGAGGGCGTCGACCTGGTCGCCGAGGCGGTCGACGCGGACGGGACCGCCGAGGCCGCGGAGCTCGCCGGAGCCGACGTATGACCAAGGGGCCGGGGGCCCCGGCCGCCACCCGGCCGACCCCGGCCGCCGTCCCGCCGCAGCCCGGCGTGTGGAACATCGCCAACGTGCTGACCATGTTCCGGCTGGTGCTCGTCCCGGTCTTCGCCGCGCTGCTGTTCGCCGACGGCGGCCACGACCCCGAGTGGCGGGCGTTCGCCTGGGCGGCCTTCGCGGTCGCGATGATCACCGACGTGTTCGACGGCGCGCTGGCCCGCCGCAAGGGCCTGGTCACCGACTTCGGCCGGATCGCCGACCCGATCGCCGACAAGGCGATCATGGGCACCGGCCTGATCGGCCTGTCCCTGCTCGGCGACCTGCCCTGGTGGGTCACCGTGGTGATCCTGGCCCGCGAGCTCGGCATCACCCTGATGCGGTTCTGGGTGATCCGCTACGCCGTCATCCCGGCCAGCCGGGGCGGCAAGCTCAAGACGCTCGCCCAGGGCACCGCGGTCGGCATGTACGTCCTGGTGCTGACCGGGCCGCTGGCCACCGCCCGCGCCGTGGTGATGGGCGTCGCGGTCCTCCTCACCCTCGCCACCGGCCTCGACTACGTGCTGCAGGCCGTCCGGCTGCGCCGCGCGGGCATCGCCGGGGAGCGGCGCGGTGAGTGAGGCGGGCCCGGCCGCCCGGGTGCTGGCGGCGCTGACCGAGCGGGGGGCCACGCTGGCCGTCGCCGAGTCGCTGACCGGCGGCCTGCTGGCCGCCGCGCTGGTCGACGTCCCCGGCGCCTCCGCGGCCTTCCGCGGCTCGGTCACCGCGTACGCCACCGAGCTGAAGGCCGCCCTGCTCGGCGTCGACGAGGGCCTGCTCGACGTGCACGGCCCGGTCCACCCGGTGGTGGCCCGGCAGATGGCCGAGGGCGTCCGCCGCCTGCTCGGCGCCGACTGGGCGCTGGCCACCACCGGCGTGGCCGGGCCCGGACCGCAGGACGGCCGGCCGGCCGGCACCGTGTACGTCGCCGTGGCCGGACCGGCGGGAACAGAAGCGCTCCCGCTCCGGTTGTCGGGTGGGCGTGACACGATCCGGCACGGGTCGGTGGACGCCGCGCTCGGGCTGCTGCTCCGCCGGCTGACGCCCGGCGAGGGCTGAGCCCCGCCGGGAGGCCCGGCACCGCGCGGCGAAAACCCCCGAACCCACCACACCCGGCGGGGGGACGTGTTACACCGGATGCTCCGGCGGGGCCGACCCCCGGCGGAGCCTCGTCGGTCGCCCGCGCGTCCGGAGCCGGACATCCGCCCTTCACGGGTGGTTCGACGGCCCGGAAGGGGAAGAATCAGGGAGGGGGCGCCTTGCAGCCCACAGTGAACACGACCCCGGTCCCCGCACGGGATGCTGGCAAGGCGGTACGGTGGGGTCGTGACATCTCGATCCGCAGTCCGAGGAGGGAGGCACCGATGATCCTGCTCCGTCGCCTGCTTGGCGATGTGCTGCGTCGGCAGCGCCAGCGCCAGGGCCGCACACTCCGCGAGGTGTCGGCGGCCGCCAGGGTTTCGCTCGGGTACCTCTCCGAGGTCGAGCGCGGGCAGAAGGAGGCGTCCTCCGAACTGCTCTCCGCCATCTGCGACGCGCTCGACGTGCGGATGTCGGAGGTCATGCGGGAGGTCAGCGACGAACTGTCGCTCGCCGAACTTGCGGCGATGGCCACCCTCTCGGAGGGTGATCTGCTGAGGCCGGTTCTCGAACCGGTTCCGCTGCCGGCCCCCGGCGTCGACCGGTCCGGCTCCATCTCGCCCAAGGCGGCGATGGACGTGGTGGCGGCCTGACCGGACCTCGACCGCCCCGCTACCGCGGGGCGCCGGGTGAAGGAGGGCCGCGATGCGGAGTGCGCGACGTGCGCTGCTGCTCGGTGCGACGGCACTGGGCGGCCTGGGCCTGATACTGCTGCTGGTGGGCGGCACCGCGACGAACGGCGGTGCCGCCCTCGGCATGCTCGCGGCCGGCTGGTGGGGGATGGGGCTGATCCCGGTGCACGCGAAGCCGCCCGCCGCGGAGGACGGGCGGCCGGAGCCCGCGCGCCCGGGCCCGCCCGGGCCCCAGGACCCTCCCCCGGGCGGGTGAACCCCGGCGCCGCTACCGGAGCCGGTAGCCCTTCGGGGTGGGGTGGAAACCGGCCGCCTCCAGGTCGGGGCCCAGCGGGCTGGTGAGGGCCGGGTGGCCGTTGACGCGTTCGATGGTCAGCGGCCCGGCCAGCGCGCCCAGCGCGGCCGCCAGCGCCGGGCCGTCGGCCGCCCAGGACAGCAGGGACTTCCCGCCGCGCTCCAGGTACAGCACCAGCTCGCCGTCGACCAGGGCGACCAGCGAGCCGGCCTTCCGGCCGGGGCGGTGCGCGGCCGCCGTGTCGGCCGGCGGATCGGGCCAGGCCAGCGCCGCCCCGTACGCGTTGGCCGGGTCGGCGGCCGCCAGCACCAGGGCCTGCGGGGTCCGGTCCGCGGCCTGCGCGGACCACTCGTCGCCGGTGGACCGCTCCAGCCGGGAGCTGACCGAGCGCAGCCGGTCCGCGGCGCCGTCCATCGCGAACTGGGCGCCGCCCAGGCCCTCGACGAAGTAGCCCCGGCGGGCCTTCCCGCGCTCCTCGAACGCCGACAGCACCCGGTAGACGCCCGCGAACCCGCCCGGGACGCGCTCGGCGCCGACCGCGCCCCGGGTCAGCACGCCGTGCCGGTCCAGCAGGGCCTGGGCCCGGGCGGCGGCCCGCACCGTCGGGTCGGCGGCGAACGCGGGCAGCAGCGACCAGCGGCCCGCCGCGGTCGGCGGGCCGGTCCGGGAGGCCGGGCGGGCCAGGCCGCGGGCCGCGCCGCCGTAGCGGCCGCGCGGGGTGGCGCGCGGTGCGCGGTGCGCGGTGGCGCCCGCGGTGCGGCCGGAGCCCAGCAGGCCGCGCAGCGGGGCCAGCGTGTCGTTGGTGACGCACCCGGCCCAGACCAGGTCCCACAGGGCGTCGGCGATCTCGGCGTCCGGGGTGTCCGGGACGCGCTCGGCGAGCTGCCGGAAGAACGCGCCGTAACCGCCGGTCAGCGCCTCCAGCAGGGCGGCGTGCACCGGGCCCGGGGTGAACGGCAGCGGCTCGGGGCGCAGCAGGTGGGCGTTCTCCGGCAGGTGCAGGCTGACCCAGCCGTCCTTGCCGGGCAGCGCGCCCGCGCCGGACCAGCCGATCTCGCCGGCCGCCATCAGCTCGTCCAGCAGCGCGGGGGAGTAGTCGGACAGCCGGGCCGGCAGCACCAGCTTCTCCAGCGCGGAGGCGGGCAGCGCGGTGCCCTGGAGCTGCTCGACCACCCGGTAGAGGCCGTCCGCGCCGCGCAGCCGGTGCCCGGCCAGGTGCTGCCACTGCGGGAGGAACGCGGCCAGCGCCTTCGGCGGGACGGCCTCCACCTCCTGGCGCAGCGCGGCCAGCGAGCGGCGGCGCAGGCGGCGCAGCACCTCGGCGTCGCACCACTCGGGGACGGTGGCCGAGCCGTCCGGCCGGAACTCGCCCTGGACCAGGCGGCCCGCGGCGGTCAGCCGCTGCAGGGTGCCGGTGACGACGGCGCTGCCCAGGCCGAAGCGCTCGGCGGCCTCCGGGGCGGTGAACGGGCCGTGGGTGCGCGCGTAGCGGGCCAGCAGGTCGCCCAGCGGGTCCTTGACCGGCTCGGTGAACGCCTCGGGCACGCCGACCGGCAGCGGGGTGCCCAGGGCGTCGCGCAGCCGTCCGGCGTCCTCGATCGCGGCCCAGCGCAGCACGCCGCCGATCCGGACCGGGATCGCCCGGCGGGCGGCCTCCAGCTCCAGCGCCCAGAGCGGTTCGGCGCCGCGCTCGACCAGCTCGGCCTCGGCCAGCGGGCCGAGCAGGCGCAGCGCGTCGGCGACGCCCTCGACGTCCCGGATCCGGCGCTCGGGGGTGCGCCGCTGCAGTTCGGCCTCCAGCTCGGCGAGGACCTGCGGGTCGAGCAGTTCGCGCAGCTCGGCCTGGCCGAGCAGCTCGGACAGCAGCCGGGAGTCCAGCGCCAGGGCGGCGGCCCGCCGCTCGGCGATCGGGGAGTCGCCCTCGTACAGGAACTGGGCGACGTAGCCGAACAGCAGCGAGCGGGCGAACGGGGACGGCTCGGGGGTGGTGACCTCGACCAGGCGGACGGCCCGGGAGGCCAGGTCGCCCATCAGCTCGACCAGGCCCGGCACGTCGAAGACGTCCTGCAGGCACTCGCGGACGGCCTCCAGGACGATCGGGAAGGAGCCGTACTCGGCCGCCACCTCCAGGAGCTGGGAGGCGCGCTGGCGCTGCTGCCACAGCGGGGTGCGCTTGCCGGGGTTGCGGCGGGGCAGCAGCAGGGCGCGGCCGGCGCACTCGCGGAACCGGGCCGCGAACAGGGCGGAGCCGCCGACCTGGTCGGTCACCAGCCGCTCGACCTCGTCGGCCTCGAAGACCGCGGCGTCCGCGCCGACCGGCGCCTCGTCGGCGGCCGCCGCGGGCGCGGCGGAGGGGAAGTCGGCCAGCAGGTCGGCGTCCGGCAGGCGCAGCACGATGCCGTCGTCGGCGTGCATCACCTGCGGGTCCAGGCCGTGCTTCTCGCGCAGCCGGGCGCCGATCGCCAGCGCCCACGGGGCGTGCACCTGGGCGCCGAAGGGGGAGTGCACGACGATCCGCCAGTCGCCGAGCTCGTCGCGGAAGCGCTCGACCACGATGGTGCGGTCGTCGGGCAGGTGGCCGCAGGCCGCGCGCTGCTCGGCGAGGTAGGCGAGCAGGTTGCCGGCCGCCCAGTCGTCCAGCCCGGCCGCGCGCAGCCGGGCGGTGGCCGCGGCGGGCTCCAGCGCGCCCACCTCGCGGACGAACGCGCCCACCGCGCGGCCGAGTTCGAGCGGACGGCCGAGGGTGTCGCCCTTCCAGAACGGCAGCCGGCCCGGGACGCCGGGGGCCGGGGTGACCAGCACCTTGTCGTGGGTGATCTCCGCGATCCGCCAGGAGGTGGTGCCCAGGGTGAAGACGTCCCCCACCCGGGACTCGTAGACCATCTCCTCGTCGAGCTCCCCGACCCGGCCGCCGCCCTTCTTCGGGTCCGCTCCCGCGATGAAGACGCCGAACAGGCCGCGGTCGGGGATGGTGCCGCCGGAGGTGACGGCCAGGCGCTGGGCGCCGGGGCGGCCGGTGACGGTGCCGGCCACCCGGTCCCAGACCAGGCGGGGGCGCAGCTCGGCGAAGGCGTCGGACGGGTAGCGGCCGGCCAGCATGTCCAGCACGCCGTCGAACGCGGACCGCGGCAGGGTCGCGAACGGGGCGGCCCGGCGGCACAGCGCGAGCAGCTCGTCGACGTCCCAGGTGTCCAGGGCGGTGATCGCGACCAGCTGCTGGGCGAGCACGTCCAGCGGGTTGCGGGGCACCCGCAGGGCCTCGATCCGGCCGTCGCGCATCCGCTCGGTGACCACGGCGGACTGCACCAGGTCGCCGCGGTACTTGGGGAAGAACACGCCCCGGGAGACCGCGCCGACCTGGTGCCCGGCCCGGCCGACCCGCTGCAGGCCGGAGGCCACCGACGGCGGGGACTCGACCTGCACCACCAGGTCGACCGCGCCCATGTCGATGCCCAGCTCCAGGCTGGAGGTGGCCACCACGGCGGGCAGCCGGCCGGCCTTCAACTCCTCCTCCACCAGGGCCCGCTGCTCCTTGGAGACCGAGCCGTGGTGCGCCCGGGCCAGCACCGCCGGGGCGCCCGCGGCCGCGCCCGAGCCGCCCATCAGCTCGGCGGGCGCGTGCGCCCTGGGCAGCGGGGCGCCGGCGGCCCGCTCGTGGGCGATCTCGTTCAGCCGGTTGCACAGCCGCTCGGCCAGCCGGCGGGAGTTGGCGAACACGATGGTCGAGCGGTGCGCCTGGACCAGGTCGACGATCCGCTCCTCGACGTGCGGCCAGATCGAGGACTGCCGCTGCGGGTCGTCCTCCTCGGCGGGCGCGGCGGGCAGGTCCGCCAGGTCCGGGACGGGGACCACCACGGACAGGTCGAAGCGCTTGTCGCCGCCGGGCCGGACGATCGCCGCGCCGCGCCGCGGGCTGAGGTAGCGGGCGACCTCCTCGACCGGGCGGACGGTGGCCGACAGGCCGATCCGGCGGGCCGGGGCGTCCAGCAGCTCGTCCAGCCGCTCCAGGCTGAGCGCCAGGTGCGCGCCGCGCTTGGTGCCCGCGACCGCGTGCACCTCGTCCAGGATCACCGTGTCGACGCCGCGCAGCGACTCCCGGGCGGCCGAGGTGAGCAGCAGGAACAGCGACTCGGGGGTGGTGATCAGGATGTCCGGCGGGTGGGTGGCGAAGCGGCGGCGGTCGGCGGCCGGGGTGTCGCCGGAGCGGACCCCGACCTGCACCTCGGGCTCGGGCAGGCCGAGCCGGACGCTGGCCTGCCGCAGGCCCGCGAGCGGGGAGCGCAGGTTGCGCTCGACGTCCACCGCGAGGGCCTTCAGCGGGGAGACGTAGAGCACCCGGCAGCGGCGCTTCGGGTCCGCCGGGGGCGGGGTGGCGGCCAGCCGGTCCAGCGCCGAGAGGAACGCCGCCAGCGTCTTGCCGGAGCCGGTCGGGGCGACCACCAGCACGTCCGTCCCCAACCCGATCGCCGACCAGGCCCGGGCCTGCGCCTCGGTGGGCGCGGCGAACGCCCCCGAGAACCAGGCCCGGGTGGCCGGGGCGAAGCCTTGCAGCGGGTCAGCGTTGGAGATGGCCATGCACCCATGGTGCCCCGACACGCTGACAGGTCACGGAACGGTCACCGTCTGACCCAACCCCGTGAAGCAAATCGTACAAATCGCTCATATCGTGAGGAACCGGACCCGATCCCCGGGTCCGGCCCTGCCTGACGAGCGGAGACCGTGCGATGGAGCAGGTGAGCCAGGCCCACAGCAGCACCCCCGCCACCCGCCGGCGCCGCAGCGTCCGGGTGCTCGGGGCGACGCTGCTCACCGGACTGCTGCTCGGCGGCGCCGTCCCCTACGTCACCGGCAACGGCGGCACCTACCTCAGCTACCTGGTGCTGGACGAGCGGGTCGACGCCCAAGGGGCCGAGCACGCCGGCGAGCAGGCCCGGGCGCTCGGCGGCGAGGTCGTCCAGGACTACCCGCAGATCGGCGCGGTGCTCGCCTACGCCGGACCGCAGTTCGCCGAGAAGCTCCGCCGGCGGCCCGGGATAGCCGCCGTCGGCGCCACCCGCACCGTCCCCGTCCCCTCGCCGCCCCGGCCGCTGGCCGGCGCCGGCTTCGACCCGCACGCCGACACCCGCGCCGACGACCCGCCCGCGACCGACGGCGCGCCCGCCGCGGACACCGTCGAGCGGGCCGACGACTCCACCCCCACCGTGCCCGACCCCGGCGAGCGGACCGACTGGAACCTCGCCATGATCGGCGCCCTCGACCGCCCCGCCGGACGGACCGCCGCCCTGCTGCGCCCGCCCGTCGAGGACCGCGCCGACGAGCCGTCCGCCGACCTGGCCGGCCCGCTGCCCACCCCCCGGCAGCTCGCCGGGGTCACCGTCGCCGTGCTGGACTCCGGCGTCGACGACACCCACCCCGACCTGCGCGCCGCCGTCGACCCGGCCGCCTCCGCGTCCTGCGCCGACGGCCGCCCCGACTCGCGGGACGGCGCCTGGCGGCCCGACTCCGCGATCAACGAGAGCGGCCACGGCACCCACGTCGCCGGGATCGTCGGCGCCGCCCGGGACGGCCGCGGCGTCACCGGCGTCGCCCCCGGCGTGCGGATCGCCGCCGTCCGGCTGCTCGGCCCGCTCGGCCAGTACTACGCCGAGAACATCGTCTGCGGCATGCTCTGGGCCGCCGACCACGGCGCCCGGGCGGTCAACGACAGCTACTTCGCCGACCCGTGGAAGTACAACTGCCCCCAGGACGCCGACCAGGCCGCCCTCGCCGCCGCCGTCGGCCGGGCCGTCGCCTACGCCCAGCACAAGGGCGCCGTGGTGGTCGCCTCGGCCGGCAACGACGGACAGGACCTCAACGCCGGCCGCGAGGACCGCCGCAGCCCCAACGACCGCACCTCGGGACCGCCGCAGGACCGCCGGCTCGGCACCGAGTGCATCCGGCTGCCCGGCGAACTGCCCGGCGTGGTCACCGTCACCGCCGTCGACCGCGACGGCCGCCCCGCCCCCTACAGCAACCACGGCCGCGGCAAGGTCTCCCTCGCCGCCCCCGGCGGCGACCCCGACGGCGGCGACCGGGGCGCGATCGTCTCCGACTGGCCCGGCGGCCGGTACGCCGCTCTGGCCGGCACCTCGATGTCCGCCGCGCACGTCACCGGCGCCGTCGCCGTGGTCGCCGCCCGGCACCCCGACTGGGGCCCGGAACGGATCACCGCCGCCCTCGCCCGGGCCGCCGCCGCGGACGGCTGCACCCGCACCCTGCCGCTCGGCTGCCAGGACCGCGACTACTACGGCGCCGGCATCCTCGCCCTCCCCGCGGGCTGACGCCCGGGCCCCGGCGCCGGTGCCCGATACTGGGGCGCATGAGGCTGACCGAGTTCTGGCGACGGATGCACGAGCACTTCGGCGAGGCGTACGCGGAGTCCTTCGCCCAGGACCACGTGATGGGCGAGCTCGGCGGCCGCACCGTCCGGCAGGCGCTGGACGCGGGCTGGGAGGCCAAGGACGTCTGGCGGGTGGTCTGCGTCACGCAAGGGGTGTCGGCACAGCTGAGGTGAGATTATTCGCGCCGGCGTGGGTGAGACTGTCCCGGTGGCGAGCAGCGCAGAGAACCCCGACCCCACCGCCCCCGGCCCCACCGCCCCCGGCCCGAGCCCGGACCCGAACCCGGACCTGGGCCCCGGCACGACCGCCCGGGCCGCCGACGCGATCGAGGCCGCCGACGCCGAGGACGCCGAGACCGTGCGCACGGCCGCCGCCCGGCTGCTGCGCCGGGCCGAGCTCGGCGGCGGCGCGATGCCCCGCTGGCTGCCCCGGGCGATCCTGCTGGCGCTGCTCGGCGTCGGCCTGTTCCAGCTCGCCGACTGGGCCTTCCACCAGCTGATCGACCTGTTCGTGATGCTGCTGGTCTCGTTCTTCCTGTCGCTGGCGATGGAGCCCGCCGTGGACCGGATGGCCGCCCGGGGGGTCCGCCGCGGGCTGGGCACCTTCCTGGTCTTCATCGGCCTCGGCCTCGCCGTGGCGGGCTTCCTCACCGCGCTCGGCACCCTGCTGGTCGACCAGATCACCCAGACCGCCGGGCGGCTGCCGCAGCTGCTCCAGGACCTGATCACCTGGGTCAACCACACCTTCCACACCGACCTGTCGCTCGACCAGCTCCAGCACCAGGTGCTCAAGGACTCCGGCACCATCGAGAAGTACGCCCAGCAGGCCGCCGACAACGTCTGGGGCGTCACCGGCACCGTCGTCGGCGGCCTGTTCCAGGCGTTCACCGTCGGCCTGTTCACCTTCTACTTCACCGCCGAGGGCCCCCGGGTGCGGCGCACCGTCTGCTCGCTGCTGCCGCCCTCCAAGCAGGGCGAGGTGCTCCGGGCCTGGGAGATCGCCCTCGCCAAGACCGGCGGCTACCTCTACTCCCGGGCGCTGCTCGCGCTGATCTCCACCTTCGCGCACTGGGCGTTCTTCGCCGCCATCGGCCTGCCGTACGCGGCGGCGCTGGCGGTCTGGGTCGGCGTCATGTCGCAGTTCGTGCCGACCATCGGCACCTACCTGGCGGGCGCGCTGCCCGTCCTGGTCGGGCTGACCGTGCGGCCGGTGGACGCGCTGTGGGTGCTGGTCTTCGTCACCGTCTACCAGCAGATCGAGAACTACCTGCTGCACCCGCGGATCACCGCCAAGACGGTCGACGTGCACCCCGCCGTCGCGTTCGGCTCGGTGATCGCCGGCGCCGCCCTGCTCGGCGCGGTCGGCGCGCTGATCGCCATCCCGGTCGCCGCCACCCTGCAGGGCTTCGTCGGGACGTACGTGCGCCGCTACGAGGTCGAGGACGACCCGCGGATCGACCGCGGCGAGGAGCGGCGCGAGCGGCGCCGGCACACCGTCCGGCGGCTGCGGCGGATGGTCTCCGGCGGGAACGGCGCGGGCGGCGTGGGCGGCGCGGGCGGGAACGGCGCCGGCGGGAGCGGTTCGGGCGGCGCGGGCGGGGGCCGGGACCGGGAGGATCCGCCCGCCGAGTAAGCGGTTCGCGGCCCCTCCGGGCTCTGTACGGGTGAAGGAGGTGGTCATGAGAGGGGAACGGAGCGATCCGGACGAGGACTTCCGGGCGTTCATCGTGGGGGCCTGGCCCTGGCTGACGCGCACGGCGTACCTGCTGACCGGGGACCGGCACGCGGCCGAGGACCTGGCGCAGTCCGTCGCGGAGCGGACCTGCGCGGCCTGGCCGAAGGTGCGCCGGGCCGACGACCCGTACGCCTACGTGCGGCGGATCATGGTCAACCAGCACGCCCGACGCTGGCGCCGCCGCGCGCCCGAGGTGCTGGTGGAGGCCGTGCCCGACACGGCCGGGGCCGAGGACGGCTACGCCAGGTCGGACCAGCGCCGGGAGCTGATGGCGGCCCTCGCCACGCTGCCCGCCCGGCAGCGGCAGGCCGTGGTGCTGCGGCACTGGGACGACCTGAGCGACAGCCAGGCCGCCGCCGCGATGGGCTGCTCGGCCGGGGCCGTGCGCAGCCACGCGGCCAAGGGGATAGCCAGACTGCGCCGGAGCGCCGGTCTGCGGGAACTGCGGGACATGACACGAATCGGGGGTGCGGTGTGACCGGGACCGGCGAGGGAACGCGGGGCGAAGGCACGATGTGGGTCGAGCTCGGGCTCGCGGGAGCGGCGGCGGAGGTGCCGGTCGGACCGGTGCCGGTCGACGGCATCGTGGCCGGCGGGCGGCGGATCAGGCGCCGCCGCCGGACCGCCGTCGGCGCGCTCGCGCTGGCCGCGGTGGCGGTGCTCGGCACCGGCGCGGCCGCCGGACTGCACGGCGCCCCGGGCGGGGGTACCGGCACCCGGGGGATCGGCCCGGCCGCCCTCGGCGGCGCGCCCGCCGCCGCCCCGTCCGCCTCGGCCCCGGCGGCCGTCCGGGACCCGCTCGCGCCCGTCCGGGTGCTGATCGGGCAGGGCGTCGTCGACGGCCGGGAGTGGCAGCTCTGGGAAGCGCTCTGGCCGGTCGCCCCGCAGGAGCGGGCGTACGAGCAGGCGATGGCGGTCTGGCAGGAGCGGCACGCCGTCGACCCCGCGCTGGAGCCGCCGACCGAGGCGTACGTCCGGCAGTACTGGCAGCCGGGGGAGGACGTCGTCAACACGTACGCGACGCTGGACGGCGTCCGGCAGAAGGACGACGAACAGGGCGGCTACGCGGCGCCCGGGCACCTCGACCCGCAGCTGGCGGACGCGTTCAGCGCCGTCGTGATGGGGCCCCGGAACAAGGACTCCCGGCCCGGCCCGCTGCCGGTGACGCTCGCCGTGCTGGCGCTCGGCCCGGGCGTCGACCGGGTGCGGGTGACCTGGGCGGACGGCACCGTGACCGAACCCGGGCCGGTCGCCGTCGGGGACTCCCCGTACCGCCGGCTCGTGGTGGCGGAGCGGCCCGGGGTGAAGGCGGTCTCCTGGCGGCTGTACGACAGCGGCGGCGCCGAACTGCCGAACGCGGGCCTGCGGCTGCTGACCGAGTAGCGGGCGGCCGCCCGGCGGCCCCGCCCCGTCACGGGGGCGGGGCCGCCGTCGTTCCCGGGTGCCGTCGTTCCCGGGGCGCGGCGGGATCCGGCCGGTGGCGGCGCGGCGGCCGGGGGCGGGGGGCGTGAGGTGCGAGACTGGAATCGAACACACGTTCTTTGTACTCTTCGGCGCGGAGTTTTCCACAGGCCGAGCCCGTCCGGGGCCGATTGTCGGTGGGACGCGCTAGCGTCGATGACGATGAAGCGCACAGGACAGAACCCGAGGGTGGAAGCCATGGCAGGAACGGATCGCGAGAAGGCCCTGGAGGCCGCACTCGCCCAGATCGAGCGGCAGTTCGGCAAGGGCTCGGTGATGCGGCTCGGAGAGAAGGCGAACGAGCCGGTCGAGGTGATCTCCACCGGATCCACCGCGCTCGACGTGGCGCTCGGCGTGGGCGGCATCCCGCGCGGCCGGGTGGTCGAGATCTACGGCCCCGAGTCCTCCGGCAAGACCACCCTGACCCTGCACCTGGCCGCCAACGCGCAGAAGGCCGGCGGCACCGTCGCCTTCGTCGACGCCGAGCACGCGCTCGACCCCGAGTACGCCAAGAAGCTCGGCGTCGACACCGACGCGCTGCTGGTCAGCCAGCCGGACACCGGCGAGCAGGCGCTGGAGATCACCGACATGCTGATCCGCTCCGGCGCGATCGACCTGGTGATCATCGACTCGGTGGCCGCGCTGGTGCCGCGCGCCGAGATCGAGGGCGAGATGGGCGACTCGCACGTCGGCCTCCAGGCCCGCCTGATGAGCCAGGCGCTGCGCAAGATCGCCGGTGCGCTGAACCAGTCGAACACCACCGCGATCTTCATCAACCAGCTGCGCGAGAAGATCGGCGTGATGTTCGGTTCGCCGGAGACCACGACCGGTGGCCGCGCGCTCAAGTTCTACGCCTCGGTCCGCCTCGACATCCGGCGCATCGAGACCCTGAAGGACGGCACCGAGGCGGTCGGCAACCGCACCCGCGTCAAGGTGGTCAAGAACAAGGTGGCCGCGCCGTTCAAGCAGGCCGAGTTCGACATCCTCTACGGCGTGGGCATCAGCCGCGAGGGCGGCCTGATCGACATGGGCGTCGAGCACGGCTTCATCCGGAAGTCCGGCGCCTGGTACACCTACGAGGGCGACCAGCTCGGCCAGGGCAAGGAGAACGCCCGCAACTTCCTGAAGGACAACCCGCAGCTGGCCGACGAGATCGAGGCCAAGATCAAGGGCAAGCTGGGCATCGGCCCGAAGCCCCCCGAGGCCGAGGGCGACGCCGCCCCCGCCGTGGAGATCCCGGCCGCCGCGGCCCCCGCGAAGGCCGCGGCCAAGAAGACGGCGGCCGCCGCCAAGAGCTGATCCGTTGACACCGCACCAGCAGCACGGCCACCCGGCACCGGGCCCGTCCGAGGACGGGCCCGGTGCGGGCGTTCACGGCCACGGCCGGGACGGGGACGACCGCGCGGGCGACGGCCGGGGGGACGACCACGGTCCGCCCGACTGGTTCGCGGCCGCGGCGGATGAGGAGCAGCCGCCGACCGGTCCGCCGGACTGGTTCGCGGCGGTCGCCGAGGAGCCCGCGGCCGAGGAGCCCGCGGCGGGGGAGCCGCCGGACGGGCCGGTCGGCGAACTGCCCGGGATGATGCGGGCGTCCGACCTGGCCGGCGGGCGGCGGCGCCGGCGCAGCGCGCTGGGGGAGCTGCCGGCCGCCGCGCCGTCGCCGCCGGCCGAGGAGCGGCCGCGCGCCCGGCGGCGGGCGAAGGCCGAGCGGGCGGACGGCGACGGCGCGGGCGCGGCGCGGGAGCCCGGGGCGCGCCGGGAGGGGCGGCGCGGGCGGGCGGCCGAACCGGAGGGCGACCCGGCCGACCGGGCCCGGGACGTCTGCCTGCGGCTGCTCACCGGCGCCGCCAAGTCCCGCAAGCAGCTGGCCGACGCGCTGCGCCGCAAGGAGATCCCGGACGAGGTCGCCGAGCGGGTGCTGGACCGGCTGGAGGAGGTCGGGCTGATCGACGACGCCGCCTTCGCCGAGGCCTGGGTGGAGTCCCGGCACGCGGTGCGCGGGCTCTCCCGGCGGGCGCTGGCCCAGGAGTTGCGCACCAAGGGCGTCGCCGGGGAGGCCGCCGAGCGGGCCCTGCTGCAGGTCGACGAGGAGGACGAGTCCGAGGCCGCCCGGGCCCTGGTCGCGCGCAAGGTGCGCTCCACCGCCGGACTGGCGCGGGACGTCCGGATCCGGCGGCTGGTCGGGGTACTGGCGCGGCGCGGCTACGCGGAGGGGCTGGCGTTCCGGGTGGTCCGGGAGGCGCTGGACGCGGAGGGAGCGGAAGGGTCGGAAGGGGAGGACGAGGAGGACCGGTGGGAGTGAGGCTGTCCGTTCGGTGCGGTGCGATGACTGCTGATCAGATCGTCGGGGCCAATTCTCGATCGCATCTTGACCGTTTCGTAACCTCGGCTTAGCCTCACACTCAGTGGCAGGACGATCGCGGAGGTCGCCTCAGCGGCAGCGTGAGCAGGACGGGGAGTGGCCGGATGGGCATCGCTCAGGGCACCGAAACGGGTTCCTCCCTGCTGCCGGCCGCCGGGGTGCTGATCGGTGCCCTGGTGCTGGTGCTGGCCGCCGGGTTCCTGATGCTCCGCCAGCGCCGGGCCGAACTCGACCGCCGCGAGGAGCGGTTGACGTCCGAGCTCAACCGCCTCCACCAGCACGAGGACGAACTCGCCGCCCGCGCCGCCGAGTCCGAGCGGGTGCGGGCCGAACTCGCCGGCCAGGACGCGGAGAACCGCCTGCTGCTGGAGCGCACCGCCGGGCTGACCGCCGACCAGGCCCGGGAGGAGATCGTCCGGGCCGCCGAGTCGGAGGCCCGCCGGGAGGCCGCGCTGACCGTCCGGGAGATCGAACGGCGGGCGGTCACCGAGGGCGAGGGCCGGGCCCGGGAGATCATCGCCGCGTCCATCCAGCGGCTCGCCGCCGAGCACACCGCCGAGACCGTGGTCACCACCCTGCGGCTGCCCAGCGAGGACATGAAGGGCCGGGTGATCGGCCGCGAGGGCCGCAACATCCGCGCCTTCGAGGCCGTCACCGGCGTCAACCTGATCGTCGACGACACCCCCGGACTGGTCCAGCTCTCCTGCTTCGACCCCGTCCGCCGGGAGAGCGCCCGGCTCACCCTGGAGGCGCTGCTGGTCGACGGGCGGATCCACCCCGCGCGGATCGAGGAGGCGCACGAACGCAGCCGGGCCGAGGTCGAGCGGCTGTGCGTCCGGGCCGGCGAGGACGCGCTGCTCACCGTCGGGATCGGGGCGAGCGGCGAGATGTCGCCCGAACTCGTCCGCACCCTCGGCACCCTGCGCTACCGCACCTCGTACGGGCAGAACGTGCTCGGGCACCTGGTGGAGTCCGCGCACCTGGCCGGGATGATGGCCGCCGAGCTCGGCGTCGACCCCGAGACGGTGCGCCGGGCCGCGCTGCTGCACGACATCGGCAAGGCGCTCAGCCACCGGGTGCCGGGCAGCCACGCCGCGATCGGCGCCGAGTTCGCGCGCCGGCACGGCGAGGCGGAGGAGGTCGTGCACGCCATAGCGGCGCACCACGGCGAGATCGAGGCGAAGACCGTGGAGGCCGTGCTCACCCAGGCCGCCGACGCCTGCTCGGCCGGGCGGCCCGGCGCGCGCAAGGAGTCGGTCGAGGCGTACGTCCGCCGGCTGGAGCGGCTGGAGGAGATCGCCCTCGCGCACGACGGCGTCACCAAGGTGTACGCGATGCAGGCCGGCCGGGAGGTCCGGGTCATGGTGCAGCCGGAGGCCGTCGACGACGTCCGGGCGCAGGAGATCGCGCGCGAGGTCGCCCGGCAGGTCCGGGAGGAGCTGACCTACCCGGGACAGATCCGGATCACGGTGGTGCGCGAGTCGCGGGCGACGGAGGTCGCCCGGTAGGGGGCGCGCGGCGGAGGGCGCCCCCGGGGTGGTGGGGGTCAGCCCTTGGCTTCCTGCTGCTCCAGGCCCGGCTTGGGGGTGAGGGGGGCGGTGAGGGCGTGCAGGGTCTCGGGCTGGAGGCCGGGGGTGGTGCCGAGGAGATGGCCGTCGGGGCGGATCAGCAGGACGGTGTGCGGGGTGGCGCCGGGGTAGGAGTCGGTGACCAGGACCTCGGTGGGGACGGGGAGGGCGGCGGCGAGGTCGGCGAGGCGGGGCATCAGGCCGGCCCCGACCCAGTGCTCGGCGGACCAGACGGTGGTGCCGGGGGCGACCAGGACGAGTAGGAACGGGCCGCCGAGGCGGGCCCGGAGGGTGTCGGCGGCGCCGTCGGCGGTGACCACCGGCAGGTCGGGGACGAGGACGCCGGGCGCGGTGGCCGGGAGCTGCTCGGTCAGGGCGGTGCCGCGGCCGGAGCCGCGCTGCTCGGGGACGCGCGGGACGACGCCGGAGGGCGCGGCGGGGTAGGCGGGGGCGCCGCCGAAGCGGCCGGTGCCGAGCTGGCCGTCGGCGAGCAGCGGGGCGTGCTTGCGGAAGGAGCCGGAGAGCAGCGAGCGCCGGGTCTCGGCCCAGCCGCGCAGCGGCCGCAGCAGCGGCATGCTCTGGTCGACGGCGCGCAGCCGGGCGCCGACCGCGCTCCGGCGCTCGGCCTCGTAGCCGTCGAGCAGGGCGCGGTCGGCGCGGTCGCCGGCGGGGGGCAGGTGCCAGGCGAGGGCGAGCCGCCAGGCGAGGTTGTCGGCGTCGCGCAGGCCGTCGGCGAGGTTCTGCATGCCGAGGGCGCCGTGCAGGTGGGCGGCGTCGCCGGCCAGGAAGCCGCGGCCGGTGCGGAAGCGGGCGGCCAGCCGCTGCTGGTAGGTGTGGTCGGCGGCGGCGAGCAGCTGGTGGGGCGGGAGTTCGCCGCACCAGCCGGTGAGCGCGGAGGTGACCCGGGTAAGCAGGGTGTCGCCGGTGACGATGCCGGGCCAGGTGGCGTGCGGGTCGATCGGTTCGGTGGGCTGGGGGCGGCCGGGGGGCAGCCGCCAGTCGAGCCGCCACAGGCCGTCGGGCAGCGGGCGGGCGGAGGCCTCGCGGTCGCCGCGCCACGGGGGTTCGCGGTGCAGCCGGGCCTCGCCGGGGAAGGGCAGGTCGACCCGGACGGTGGCGACGGCGTGCCGGTCGACGGCGGGTCGGCCGGGGAAGCGGACCTTGAGCAGTCTGCGGACGGTGGAGCGGGCGCCGTCGCAGCCGACCAGGTGGCTGCCGCGCCACCAGGCCTCCTCGCCGCCGGAGTCGGTGCGGACGGTCACGCCGTCGCGGTCCTGGGCGAGTTCGACCACCCGGTGCCGGGGCAGCAGGCGGATCAGCGGCGTCGCGGCGACGGCGTCGCGCAGGCCGCGCTGCAGGCGGTGCTGGGCGAGGTGCAGGACGGGCTCGCCGTCCAGCGGCAGGCGCAGCACCTCGGCGCGGCGGCGCCAGACGGTGAAGGCGTCCCAGCGGGCGGAGTCGGAGACCACCCGGGTGTAGCCGATCCGGCCGAGGAAGGCGGCGGTGTCGCCGCCGAGCACGACGGTGCGGGGGCTCTCCGGGCTGACGCCGGTGCCCTCGTCCAGGACGACGCTGGGGACTTCGTTGCGGGCCAGGGCGAGCGCCAGGGCGAGCCCGACCGGCCCGGCCCCGACGATGATCACCGCGTCCATGCCGGGGCCTTCGGGCGGGCGGCGTCGGCCGCCGGGGCGTCATATGCCGGGTGGGAGGTCCCAGGTGGTGTCACGAAGAGCAATGCAACAGATCACCTGGGTGTCCGTCAAGCAGCGGCTGCGCCGCGGGCCTTCGCGCCGCGGCGGCCGCGGGACTCGATCCAGCGGGCCAGGCCGCTGAGGGCGAGGCACAGCGCGATGTAGAGCGGGGTGATCACCAGGATGACCGGGATGTACGGGTAGCCGTCGGAGTTCGAGGCGATCCACTTGCCGACGAACAGCAGCTCGGGGTACGTGATGATGTAGCCGAGCGAGGTGTCCTTCAGGGTGACGACCAGCTGGCCGATGATCGCCGGCAGCATCGCCCGGACCGCCTGCGGGACGAGCACCAGGGTCATCACCTGGGTCTTGCGCAGGCCCAGGGCGTACGCGGCCTCGCTCTGGCCGCGCGGGACGGCGTTGATGCCGGAGCGGATGATCTCGGCCTGCACGGAGCCGTTGTAGACGGACAGGCCGATCACCAGCGCCCAGAGCGGCTCGGCGGTGAACACCGCCGTGTACAGCGCGAAGATCATGATCAGCAGCGGCATGGCCCGGAAGAACTGGACCACCGCGGTGCAGACGGCCCGGACCGGCCGGTGGTCGGAGAGCCGGCCGACGGCGAGCAGCACGCCGAGCACCAGCGAGCCGACCGCGCCCAGCGCGAAGGCCTTCAGGGTGGCGAGGACGCCGTCGAGGATCCGCTGCTGGACGTTGGTGTACTCGAAGGACTGCCAGAGCCAGCCGTCGAACTGGCCCTTGTCGGCCAGGGTGGCGACGATCCACCAGAGCAGTCCCGCGATGCCGAGCACGCCGAGCACGCCGAGCACCCGGTAGCGCAGCCGGGCCCGCGGGCCGGGCACGTCGTACAGCACGGAGGCGGAGCGGGAGTTCATCGGGCCACCGCCACGCGACGCTCCAGGAGGGAGAGGACCGAGCTGATCGTGAAGCCGATCGCCAGGTAGGCCAGGGCCAGCCAGAAGAAGCTGACGAAGATCGGGGCGGAGTCCTCGGTCCAGGTCTTCTGGACGCTGAACAGTTCGAAGACGTTGAACGCGCCGGCCACCGCCGAGTTGCGCGGCAGCGCGATGAACACCGAGCCCAGCGGGGCGATCACCGCCCGGCCGGCCTGCGGCAGCACCACCAGGCGCAGGGTCTGCCCGAAGCCCATGCCCAGCGAGCGGGCCGCCTCGGCCTGGCCCAGCGGCACGGTGTTGATGCCGGCCCGCAGCACCTCGCAGATGAAGCTGCCGGTGTAGACGCTGAGCGCGGCCACCGCGGCGGTGAAGCTGCTGATGTGCAGCTCCAGCCGCGGCAGCATGAAGGTCACCACGAAGAACAGCAGGGTGAGCGGGGTGTTGCGGAACACCGTCACCCAGGCGGTGCCGAAGCCCCGCAGCACCGGGACCGGCGAGACGCGGAAGGCCGCCAGCAGGACGCCCAGCAGCAGCGCGAACAGGGCGCTGAGCGCGCTGAGTTCGATCGTCCCCAGGAACCCGCGGACGAACAGCGAGAAGTTGTCCTTCTCGAACAGTATGCCCATGCCGGCGGCCCTCCTTTCTCGGTGTCGTTCAGGGGTGGTGCGTCAGGGACGGCGGGTCAGGCGACGGGGTCCAGCGCGGGGACGGCGGGCGCGGCCGAGCCGGACAGGCCCAGGGTCGCGTCGTACGCCTTCTTCCAGTCGCCGTTGTCCTCGTGCTTCTTGAGGGCGTCGTTGACCGCCTTCTGCAGCACCGCGTCGCCCTTCTTCAGGCCGACGCCGTAGCGCTCCTCGGAGAACGGGGTGCCGACGACCTTCAGCTGGCCCTGGTTCTTGGCCGCGTAGCCCTTGAGGATCGAGTCGTCGGTGGTGACCGCGTCGACCTCCTTGGTCAGCAGCTTCTCCACGCACAGCGAGTAGCTCTCGAAGGTGGTGACCTTCGCGCCGTACTTCTGGATGCCGGCGACCGAGGTCGAGCCGGCGGCGGTGCAGACCGACTTGTCCTTGGTGGCCTCGGGGCCGGTGATGGCGGTGTTGTCCTTGTTCACCAGCAGGGACTGGCCGGCGATGTAGTACGGGCCGGCGAAGTCGATCTGCTCCTTGCGCTTCGGGGTGATCGAGTAGGTGCCGACGTAGTAGTCGATCTGGTCACCGGAGAGCGAGGTCTCGCGGGCGCTGGAGTTGATCGTCTTGAACTCGATCTGGTCGGCCGAGAAGCCGAGGTCGGCGGCGATCATCTTGGCGATCTCGATGTCGAAGCCGTTGCGCTTGCCGGTCTGCACGTCCTCGAAGCCGAGGAACGGCTGGTCGGACTTGGCGCCGATGACCAGCTTGCCGCGGCTCTTGGCGGTGGTCCAGGTCTTCGAGCCGTCCAGCTTGGCGTCGGCGTTCACCTGGTAGACCGGCAGCTGCGGGGCGGCCGAACCACCCTTGCCGGCGTCCGAGTTGGGCGATCCGTCCTTGCCGCAGGCGGCGACCGCGGTCAGGGCGAGCACGGACAGGGCGGCGGCTACGGTACGACGGGCCTTCATGCGGTCGTTCTCTCCTCGGTAGGGGCCATCGCTGGCTCCGGGCAAATTCGAACTGACGCTAGATCAAGGTCGGGCTCAGTGGTGCAGGATCTTGGAAAGGAAGTCCTTGGCGCGGTCGCTGCGCGGCGCGGTGAAGAACGCCTCGGGGGTGTTCTGCTCGACGATCCGGCCGTCCGCCATGAACAGGACGCGGTTGGCGGCCGAGCGCGCGAAGCCCATCTCGTGGGTCACCACGACCATGGTCATGCCGCGGGCGGCGAGCGAGCGCATCACCTCCAGCACCTCGTTGACCATCTCCGGGTCGAGGGCCGAGGTCGGCTCGTCGAACAGCATCACCTTGGGGTCCATCGCCAGCGCGCGGGCGATCGCCACCCGCTGCTGCTGGCCGCCGGACAGCTGGGCGGGGTACTTGTCGGCCTGCGCGGCGACGCCGACCCGCTCCAGCAGCTCGCGGGCGGTCTGCTCGGCCTGCGCCCGCGGCACCCGGCCGACCTTCACCTGGGCCAGCACCACGTTCTGCAGCACGGTCTTGTGCGCGAACAGGTTGAAGGACTGGAACACCATCCCGACCTGGGCGCGCAGCCGGGCCAGCTCGCGGCCCTCGGCGGGCAGCGGGCGGCCGTCGACCTCGATCGTGCCGGAGTCGATGGTCTCCAGCCGGTTGATCGTCCGGCACAGCGTGGACTTCCCGGAACCGGACGGGCCGATCAGCACCACGACCTCGCCCTGGGCGATGTCCAGGTCGATGTCCTGCAGCACGTGCAGCGCGCCGAAGTGCTTGTTCACCCCGCGCAGCGACACCAGCGGAGCGGCCGGGCCGGCCTCCGCCTTCCGCAGGTCGGCGCTGTTCTCGGTCATCGCGGCTCGCTCCCTCGTCCTCCGAACCCGGGCCAACTCGCAGGGGCCGCAGAGCCGGTGATGGTCCGTCTGATGTCCGGGAGCCGGAGCCGGCGGAGCCCGCGGCCCCCGGACGGGGCGACTTTAGGCAGGTACACGACGTCTCGTCAGCCGATCTGAGCTGAACTTGAGGATCACGGTTCGGCTACGCCAGGTAGTCGCGGCGTCGCGGACGCCCGGCGGGGCGGCGGAGCGGACCGGTCGGCCGACCGGGTGACGCCGGAGGGGCATGGATGCCAGGATGGCCCGATCCCGGTGTGCGGCGCGGCGCGCCGCCGGCCGTGGCGCCCGCCCCGGCGCGGGAAGGCCGTACGCGTTCGAACCGGGCCGTACCGAGCCCGCACCCCCCACCGTCGGAAGGGAACCCGATGCGCCTGCTCCTGGTCGAGGACGACGACCGCGTGGCCGCCGCCCTGGTCGCGGTGCTGGGCCGGCACGGCTTCCAGGTCCGGCACGCCCGCAGCGGGCACGAGGCGCTGGACGCGCTCGTCCCGGACGGCAGCGACCCGTACCGGGTGGTGCTGCTCGACCTCGGGCTGCCCGACCGGGACGGCTTCGAGGTGTGCAGCCGGATCCGGGCGGGCAGCGGCGTCCCGGTGATCATGGTGACCGCGCGGGCCGACATTCGCTCCCGGATCCACGGCCTCAACCTCGGCGCCGACGACTACGTGGTCAAGCCCTACGACATGGGCGAGCTGCTGGCCCGGATCCACGCGGTGGCCCGCCGCGGCGCCCCCCGGGCCGGCGAGGACGGCGGCCCCGAGCCGACCGGCCCGCTGGCCTCCCGCGGCGTCGAGATCGACCGCGAGCGCCGCCGGGTCTCGGTCGAGGGCCGCGACGTCCCGCTCACCCGCAAGGAGTTCGACCTGCTGGCGCTGCTCGCCCAGAGCCCCGGCGTGGTCTACCGGCGCGAGCAGATCTTCAGCGAGGTCTGGCGCTCCGGCTGGGAGGGCAACGGCCGCACCCTGGAGGTGCACGTCGGCTCGCTGCGCACCAAGCTCGGGCTGCCCGGCCTGGTCGAGGCGGTGCGCGGCGTCGGCTACCGGATCGCCCCCGAGCAGCCCGGGGACGCCGCACCGGACGCCGCACCGGACGGTCCCGACGACGCCGCGGAGCGCTGACCGCACGTGCGCAACCGTCTGCTCGGCATCCTGATCGCCCTGATGGCCTGCGTGCTGGCCGCGCTCGGCGTGCCGCTGGCCTACCTGATCGCCGCCTCCGAGCAGTCCAAGGTGGTCGTCGACCGGATCGACGACGCCGCCCGCTTCGCCCAGGACCTGCCCACCCAGGGCCGCCCCAACACCGCCGCCGTCAAGGGCGACCCGCAGCCCGGCCCCGGCGACGCCGGCCGGCTGCACGCCCTGACCAGCGAGGTCGACCGCTACCACGAGCTGTACGGCGCCCGGATCGGCGTCTTCCAGCGCGACGGCAGCGCCGTCGCCGTCGCCCCCGGCGACTGGCGGCCCCCCGTCGAGGGCCCCGGCGAGCAGGCCTACCACGAGGCGCTGGCCGGCCGCCGCAGCCACAACCCGCCGCAGGTCTGGCCGTGGACCCCCGACCGCACCCTGACCGTCGCGCTGCCCGTGGTCCGCGACGGCGACGTGGTCGCCGTGGTGCTCACCGAGTCGCCCACCGGCGGCCTGCGCTCGCGCGTCCTGCACCGCTGGATGGTGCTGGCCGGCGGCGAGGCGCTGGCCATGATCGTCGCCATCCTGCTCGCCGTCCGCCTCACCGGCTGGGTGCTGCGCCCGGTCCGCACCCTGGACCGGGCCACCCACGACATCGCCACCGGACGGCTCGGCGCCCGGGTCGCCCCCAGCGGCGGACCGCCCGAACTGCGGCGGCTGGCCCGCTCGTTCAACGACATGGCGGACCACGTGGTGCTCGCCATCGACCAGCAGCGGGCCTTCGTCGCGGACGCCTCGCACCAGCTGCGCAACCCGCTCGCCGCGCTGCTGCTGCGGGTCGAGCTGATCGGCCTCGACCTGCCCGAGGGCCACGAGGAGGAACTGGTCGCGGTCCGCGAGGAGGGCGCCCGGCTGGCCCGGGTGCTGGACGACCTGCTCGGCCTGGCCACCGCCGAGGGCTCCCGGCCCGAACCCGAACCCGTCGACCTGGTCGCCCTGGTCCGGGCCCGGGTCGACGCCTGGCGGCCGCTGGCCGGGCAGCGCGGCGTCGAGCTGTGCTGGGAGGGCCCGCCGCTGGCGCACGCCTGGGCCGACCCGATCGGCTTCGGCAGCGCGCTGGACGCCGTCCTGGACAACGCGCTCAAGTTCACCCCGGCCGGCGGCACCGTCCGGGTCGGCCTGCAGATCGGCAAGGACGAGGTCACCGCCACCGTCACCGACGCCGGACCCGGCCTCACCGACGAGGAGCTGGACCGGGTCGGCGACCGGTTCTGGCGCTCCCCCCGGCACCAGAACGTCGACGGCTCCGGCCTCGGCCTGTCCATCGCCCGCACCCTGCTGCTGGCCGGCGGCGGCGGCCTCGGCTTCGCGCCCGCCGAGCCGAACGGCCTGACCGTGCGGCTCGCGGTGCCCCGGCGGCGCCCGCGCCACTGACCCGGGGCCGGCCGGCGGGCCCGCCGGCCCTACGGCTTGACCGACAGGTAGTAGCGCTTGGCGCCGTCGTGCAGCGGCAGCGGGTCGGTGTACACCGCGGTGCGCAGGTCCACCAGCTGCGCGGCGTGCACCTGGCGGCCGATGTCGTCCCGGCTGTCGATCACCGCCCGGGTCAGCGCCTCCACCAGCGCCGGGTCCACGTCCGCCCGGGTCACCAGCAGGTTCGGCACCGCCACCGTCGGCACCGCCGTCCGCTCCGGCTCGACGTCCGGGTAGGCGTCCGCCGGGATGGTCGCCGCCCGGTACGCGTCCATGCCCGGGCCGGCCAGCCGGTGCAGCGGGTCGGACAGCTCGCCCATCGGGACGATCCGGATCGGCATCCGCTCCGACAGGTCGGACAGCGCCGTCGTGGGCAGGCCGCCGGACCAGAAGAACGCGTCCAGCTCCTGCTTCTGCAGCTTGTCGGCGGCCTCGGTGACGTTGGTCGTCGAGCCGCGCACGCCGTGGTCCGGGTCCAGCCCGGCCGCCTCCAGCAGCCGCCGGGTGACCAGGTTCACCCCCGACTTCTCCGGCCCCACCCCGACCCGCAGCCCCCGCAGGTCCGCCACCGAGTGCACCGGCGACCCGGCCGGCACCACCAGCTGCATGTAGTCGTCGTACAGCCGGGCGATCGCCCGCAGCTTCGGCTTGTCCGGGCCGGCGAAGGCGGCCACCGCGTCCGCCGTGGCCACCGCGAAGTCGTCCCGCCCGCCGACCAGCCGCTCCAGGTTGTCCACCGAGCCCACCGAGTTGTCCAGCTGCAGCCGCAGCCCCGGCAGGTGCTGGCCCAGGTAGTCCCGCAGCAGCTCCCCGTAGCGGTCGTACACCCCGCCGTTCACCCCGGTCGCGAACGCCACCCGGCCGTGCGGGCCCGGCACCGAGCGGGCCGAGGACACCCACCAGCCGCCCAGCCCCCCGGCCACCAGCAGTAGCACCGCGGCCAGCCGCAGCAGCCGGCCGCGCAGCGCGGCGCGGGCGGCGGCACGGGCACGGGACGGGAGGTTCGCAGCAGCCATGCCGTGGATACTGCCAGCCCCCACCGCCCGGCGGGAGGCCCTCCCGGGTGCCCGTACCCTTGGCTCTGTGGGTATGGAGGAGAGCTTGCGAACTTACAAGGTCGTCACTTACGGCTGCCAGATGAACGTCCACGACTCCGAGCGCCTGTCCGGGCTGCTGGAGGAGGCCGGCTACGCCAAGGCCGCCGGCGACGGCGACCCCGACCTGGTGGTCTTCAACACCTGCGCGGTCCGCGAGAACGCCGACAACAAGCTGTACGGCAACCTCGGCCGGCTCGCCCCCGCCAAGCAGGCCAACCGCGGCATGCAGATCGCCGTCGGCGGCTGCCTCGCCCAGAAGGACCGCGACACCATCGTCCGCAAGGCGCCCTGGGTCGACGTCGTCTTCGGCACCCACAACATCGGCCACCTGCCCGCGCTGCTGGAGCGCGCCGCCGTCGAGCGCAAGGCCCAGGTCGAGATCCTCGAGTCGCTGGAGACCTTCCCCTCCACCCTGCCCACCCGGCGCGAGTCCGCGTACGCCGCCTGGGTCGCGATCTCGGTCGGCTGCAACAACACCTGCACCTTCTGCATCGTCCCCGCGCTGCGCGGCAAGGAGGAGGACCGCCGCCCCGGTGACATCCTCGCCGAGGTCGAGGCGCTGGTCGCCGAGGGCGTCGTCGAGGTCACCCTGCTCGGGCAGAACGTCAACGCGTACGGCTCCGACCTCGGCGACCGCGAGGCGTTCGGCAAGCTGCTGCGCGCCTGCGGCCGGGTCGAGGGCCTGGAGCGGGTCCGGTTCACCTCGCCGCACCCGCGCGACTTCACCGACGACGTCATCGCCGCGATGGCCGAGACGCCCAACGTGATGCACCAGCTGCACATGCCGCTGCAGTCCGGCTCCGACCGGATCCTGAAGGCGATGCGCCGTTCCTACCGGCAGGAACGCTTCCTCGGCATCATCGAGAAGGTCCGGGCCGCGATGCCCGACGCCGCGATCTCCACCGACATCATCGTCGGCTTCCCCGGCGAGACCGACGAGGACTTCGAGCAGACCATGCACGTGGTCCGCGAGGCCCGGTTCGCCAACGCCTTCACCTTCCAGTACTCCAAGCGACCCGGCACGCCGGCCGCCGAGATGGACGACCAGATCCCCAAGGCCGTCGTCCAGGAGCGCTACGAGCGGCTGGTCGCCCTCCAGGAGGAGATCTCCTGGGAGGAGAACAAGAAGCAGGTCGGCCGCGAGCTGCAGGTCCTGGTCGCCGAGGGCGAGGGCAAGAAGGACGACCGCACCGACCGGCTCTCCGGACGCGCCCCCGACAACCGGCTCGTGCACTTCAGCCGCCCCGAGGGCGGCGTGCGGCCCGGTGACGTGGTCACCGTCGGCATCACCTACGCCGCCCCGCACCACCTCCTCGCCGAGGGCCCGGTGCGGGCCGTCCGCCGCACCCGGGCGGGCGACGCCTGGGAGAAGCGGCAGGCGGCGCCCGCGGCGAAGCCGGCCGGCGTGATGCTCGGGCTGCCGACGATCGGCGCGCCCGCGCCGGCGGCGGTGCCGGGCGGCGACGGCTGCGGCACCTGCTGACGGCCGCCGCCGGGCGGGCGCACCGCCCCCGGCCGCCGCGCCCGGGCGCGTAGAGTGATCGCCATGCTTGCTGCCGCCGCCGTCTGCCCGTGTCCGCCGTTGCTCGTGCCGGAGGTGGCCGCCGGGGCCGCCGGTGAGACGGCGCGGCTGCGCGAGGCGTGCCTGGCGGCGGTGCGGGAGCTGGCCGGGGCGGACTTGGTGGTGGTGGTCGGCGCCGGCGAGCGGGCCGGGGTGTGGACCGAGGGCGGCGCGGGCTCGCTGCGCCGCTACGGGGTGGCGAAGGCGGTGCGGCTGCCGCTGGGCGGGGTGGACGGCCCGGAGCTGCCGCCCGCGCTGACGGTGGGGGCGTGGCTGCTGGAGGAGGCGGGCGTCCGGGTGCCGACGCACGCCGTCGCGGTGCGGCCGGACACGGCGCCGGAGCGGCTGCTCGGGCTGGGCCGGGGGCTGGCCGAACTCGCGGACCGGGTCGGCCTGCTGGTGCTCGGCGACGGCAGCGCCCGGCGCTCGGTGAAGGCCCCCGGGTACCTGGACGAGCGGGCCGAGGGCCACGACCGCGCGGTGGCGCTCGCGCTGGCCGGGGCGGACGTGGCGGCGCTGGCCGCGCTGGACGCCGGGCTCTCGGCCGAACTGATGGCCGAGGGGCGCGCCCCGTGGCAGGTGCTGGCGGGCGCGGCGGAGGGCGCCGGGCTCGGCGGCGAGCTGCGCTACGAGGACGCCCCCTACGGCGTCGGCTACCTGGTGGCCTCCTGGCGCTGAGCGGCGCGCGGGCGGCCCGGGGAGCGGTCGGGAGGGCGTTCGGGGCAGCCGGTCGTCAGTCGTCCTTGGGCTTGGCGGCGAAGTCGTCGCGGGCGTGCTTGGTCGCCGAGGTGCCCTTGACGATCTTGTCGGAGTACTTGTGCTTGGTGGCCTTGTCGATCGCCTCGCCGGTCTTGTCCACCACGCTGTCGATCTTGTCGCCGTGCTTGCCGGCCAGCTCGCTGGCCTTCTCCTTGAGTTCCTCGGCCTTGCCCTTGAGGTTGTCCATCAGGCCCATGGAGTGCGCTCCTCGCGATTCGGGTCATTTCGGTACGGACACAGCTGATCCTCCCCCGTAACGACGGCGCGACACGGGAGGTGCCCGGGTTTTGCGAGACTGGTGGCGTGAGCGGTTCCTCTTCTTCCCAGTCTGCGCGCCCCGACGACGTCCTGCCCAAGGTGGTCTCGGTGGTCGGCCCGACGGCGGCCGGCAAGTCCGACCTGGCGGTGGCGATCGCCCGCGAGCTCGGCGGGGAGGTGGTGAACACCGACTCGATGCAGCTGTACAAGGGCATGGACATCGGCACCGCCAAGCTGACCCCGGAGGAGCGGGCGGGCGTCCCGCACCACCTGCTGGACGTGTGGGAGGTGACCGAGACCGCCTCGGTGGCCGAGTACCAGATCCTGGCGCGGGCCGAGATGGACCGGCAGCTGGCGGCCGGGCAGCTGCCGGTGCTGGTCGGCGGCTCGGGCCTGTACGTGCGGGCGGCGGTCGACGAGATGGAGTTCCCCGGCACCGACCCGGCGGTCCGGGCCCGGCTGGAGGAGGAGCTGGAGCGGGTCGGCTCCGGCGTGCTGCACCGGCGCCTGGCCGGCCTCGACCCGGCCGCGGCGGAGGCGATCCTGCCCAGCAACGGGCGCCGGGTGGTGCGGGCGCTGGAGGTCATCGAGCTCACCGGGCGGCCGTTCACCGCCAGCCTGCCGACCCAGCGGGCGGTGTACGCGGCGGTGCAGATCGGCGTCCGGGTGCCGCGCCCCGAGCTGGACCGGCGGATCGAGCTGCGGGTGGACCGGATGTGGGAGGCCGGGCTGCTGGACGAGGTCCGGGAGTTGGAGCGGGCCGGGCTGCGCGAGGGCCTGACCGCGAGCCGGGCGCTCGGCTACCAGCAGGTGCTGGCGTTCTTCGCGGGGGAGTGCACCGAGCGGGAGGCGAAGGAGGAGACCGTCCGGGCCACCCGGCGGTTCGCCCGGCGCCAGGAGTCCTGGTTCCGCCGGGACGCCCGGATCCACTGGCTGGACCGCCCCGAGGGCGCCGACCCGGTCGAGCTGCTGGCGCGCGCCCTGGAACTGATCGACCGTCCGGAGGAACCCGGCGAACCGGGCTGACCGGCGCTTTCCGGCGCCCGGACGGCGGGATCCGGCCAGGCTCGCGGCGTCTGCACCGGCAGACGCAGGTGCAGAGGGCACCGGCGGTCACGGCGGGATCACGTCCTGGCATCGGATCACCCGATCATGCCGTGCGACCCCCTGCCGGGGTGTTGGTACGTGCCATCATCGGTAGCACCGAGGCCCGGCACGCGGGCCGGCCTCACCGCCCGCGAGCCCCGGAGCTCGTGTCGAGCCGTCAGGGGAGGCCGCGTGTCAACGGGTACCGGCCCCGAAACCGATGAGCTGCTCGGCGCTGTCCCCGACGGGTCCGAGACCCTTCCGGAGCTCGCCGTCCCCACCACCTCGTACGCCGTGGCGCTGCCCGCGATCGACGACCTGGCGGCCACCCCCGGGGTGGTCCACGAGCGGGACATCCGGCCGCGCCGCCGACTGCGCTGGTGGCAGATCCTGCCGATCGCCGCGACGGTGATGTTCGGCTCGCTGATGTTCGCCTTCCCGCTGGCCTTCGGCACCGAGGGCGCGACCGCGATGATCGGGATGCTCGGCCTGCTGATCACCGCCGCCTCGGTCGGCTGGGGCGCGATGGCCGCCCGCCGGGCCGGCTACAAGTGGCCGGGCGTGCCGCGCCGGGGCAGCGCCGAGCGGGCCGGCTGGAAGGCCATCGTGGCCTACACCCTGCTGGCCGCGCTGGCCGTCGCGCTCGCCGTCTGGCGGGTCGTCCACCTGCGCGGTTAGTCCCCCGGCCGGGTGCCGGCGGGCTTCGTTACCATCGGCGGTGTGAGCGAGCGCAGCGGTACCAGCGGCATCAGTGGGACGGCCTTCCTGAAGGGGCACGGCACCCAGAACGACTTCGTGATCGTCCCCGACCCGGACGGGCGGATCGACCTGTCGGCGGCCACCGTCGCCGAGCTGTGCGACCGGCGGGCCGGGATCGGCGCGGACGGGGTGCTGCGGGTGGTCCGCTCGGCGGCCGAGCCCGCGGCGGCCGGGATGGCCGGCCAGGCCGAGTGGTTCATGGACTACCGCAACGCGGACGGCTCGATCGCCGAGATGTGCGGCAACGGGGTGCGGGTCTTCGCCCGCTACCTGGTGCACGCCGGGCACGCGGAGCCGGGCGAGCTGGCGGTGGCCACCCGCGGCGGCGTGAAGAGGGTGCGGATCGCCGAGGACGCCCCGGACGGCACCCCGGGCGAGGTCACCGTGGACATGGGCCGCGCCGTCTTCCCCGGCCCGGACGGCGTCACCGTCACCGTGGACGGGCGCAGCTGGCCCGCGCTGAACGTCAACATGGGCAACCCGCACGCCGTCGCCTTCGTCGAGGACCTGGCGCACGCGGGCCCGCTGCACGACGCCCCGGCCACCGCCCCCGCGGGCGCGTACCCGCAGGGCGTGAACGTGGAGTTCGTGGTGGACCGCGGCGAGCGGCACGTCGCGATGCGGGTGCACGAGCGCGGCTCCGGCGAGACCCGCTCCTGCGGCACCGGCGCCTGCGCCGTCGCGGTGGCGGCGATCCGGCGCGACGGCGTCGACCCGGCGGCCACCGGCGAGGCGGCGCGCTACACGGTGGACGTGCCCGGCGGGCGGCTGGTGATCGAGGAGTTCCCGGACGGCCGGATCGAGATGACTGGGCCGGCCGTGATCGTGGCGGAGGGCGTGCTCGCCTGACGGCAGGTCAGCGCGACGCGCGGTCAGCTCCCGCTTCCCATACGGCTCCCCGGTTAATCCGCCCGTTCGGGTGATCCGGATGACAGAGGGGAAGCGGGGGCTCGCGCAACGTGCTCTGCTCGGTAGCATGGACCACCGGGTCGGCCGTCGCTCCGGTGTTGCTGCCGGAGGTGCAGATGACCATCCGCTCCGAGTTGGCGGGTTCGCCGTCCAAGCAGCAGGCGAGCCGGTTCAGCCGCGCGGCACTCGGCCGGGCCGGCCGGGCGGCGCTGCTCGCCACCGGGCGGACCCCCGTGCCCGACGCCATCGAACCGATCGTCCAGGCCCACCGGGTGCACCACCCGCAGGCCGACGTACCACTGCTGACCAGGGCGTACCGCCTCGCCGAGGAGAGCCACCGGGGGCAGACCCGCAAGAGCGGCGAGCCGTACATCACCCACCCGCTCGCGGTGACGATGATCCTCGCCCAGCTCGGCGCGGACACCACCACGCTGGTCGCCTCGCTGCTGCACGACACCGTCGAGGACACCGAGGTGACGCTGGAACAGGTCGCCGAGGACTTCGGGCCCGAGGTCGCGTACCTGGTCGACGGCGTCACCAAACTGGAGAAGGTCGACTTCGGGGCCGCCGCCGAGCCCGAGACCTTCCGCAAGATGCTGGTCGCCACCGGCGACGACGTCCGGGTGATGGTGATCAAGCTCGCCGACCGGCTGCACAACATGCGCACCATCCGGCACATGAGGCCGGCCAGCCAGGTCCGGATCGCCAACGTCACCCGGGACGTGCTGATCCCGCTCGCCGAACGGCTCGGCATCCAGGTGGTGAAGGCCGAGCTGGAGGACATCGTCTTCGCCACCCTGCACCCCGAGGAGTACGAGCGCACCGGCGCGGTGGCCGCCGGCTGGACGGACGGCGTGCTCGCCCCGTTCGCCGCCGAGCTCGGCCGCCAGCTCGCCGAGGCCGGCATCCCGGCCGCCGTCACCGTCCGCCCCCGGCACCTGGTCTCGCTGCACCGGGTGACGATCAAGCGCGGCGCCGGACCGGACGGCGCCGGACTGCGGCCCGCCGACTTCGGGCGGCTGCTGGTGGTCGTCGAGGACAACGCCGACTGCTACGCCGTGCTCGGCGAACTGCACACCTGCTGGACGCCGCTGCCCGGCGAGTTCAAGGACTTCGTCGCCGCCCCCAAGTTCAACCTCTACCAGTCGCTGCACACCGCGGTCGCGCTGCCCGGCGGCGAGGTGGTCGAGGTGCTGGTCCGCACCCGGCGGATGCACGAGGTCGCCGAGACCGGCGTGGTCGCCCTCGGCGACCCGCGCACCGACCGGCAGCAGGCCGCCGACGACCCCGAGGACCGCACCGACCCGGCCCGCCCCGGCTGGCTGGCCCGGCTGCTCGACTGGCAGCAGGACACCCCCGACCCGGACGCCTTCTGGTCCGCGCTCACCGCCGACCTGCGCGACGACCGCGAGATCACCGCCGTCACCGAGGACGGCGCCACCCTGCACCTGCCGGCCGGCTCCAGCTGCCTGGACGCCGCCTACCTGATCGGCGAGGAGACCGGCCACCGATGTATCGGCGCCCGGGTCAACGGACGGCTCGCCGCGCTCTCCACCCAGCTGCGCGACGGCGACGTGCTGGGCCTGCTCACCGCCCCCGAGGGCGAGGACAGCTGGCCCGACCCGGAGTGGCTCGACTACCTCCGCACCCCCGGCGCCCGGCTCGCCGTCGAACGGCGGCTGGCCGCCCGTCCGGCCGTCGCCGAACTGCCCGAGCAGGCCGCCGCCCCGGCCCCGGCCGCGCCCCCCGCGCCGCCCGCCGCCGGGACGACCGGGGCGACCGGGGCCGCCGCGCCGGCCGAAGCGCCCGAACTGCCCGGCGCCGCCGTCCGGTTGGCCCGCTGCTGCACGCCCGTAC
Organism: Kitasatospora sp. NPDC015121; assembly: GCF_055562955.1. NCBI lineage: Bacteria > Bacillati > Actinomycetota > Actinomycetes > Kitasatosporales > Streptomycetaceae > Kitasatospora > Kitasatospora sp. NPDC015121. The sequence goes on along the minus strand of NZ_JBVHEH010000024.1, from coordinate 83,112 downwards.
CGCCCGACGAGGTGACCGGCATCGTGCTGCGCGGCGGGGCCGTCGCGGTGCACCGGGCGGGCTGCCCCACCGGCGCCCGGACGCTGGGCGGCGGCCGCCGCCCCGTCGAGGTCCGCTGGCTGCCCGGCGGCGCCCCGCAGTGGGGCTACCGGGCCACCCTGCACGCCGAGGCGCTCAACCGCCCCCGGCTGCTCGCCGACCTGACCGAGGCGATCTCCGGCGAGGGCGTGTCGATCTTCTCGGCCGAGGTCGAGCCGCCCCGCCAGCTGCGGGCCCGGCACAGCTACACCCTGGAGCTGCCGGACGCCGCGGCGCTGCCCGCGGTGATGCGGGCGATGCTCCGGGTGTCCGGCGTGTACGACGTCTACCGGCCCGGCGTGCCGGAGGCCGGGGCGGACGGAGCGGCGGGGGCGGGTGCCGGGGCCGAGGGGACCCCTGGTAAAAGGGATGACCCGGACGCGGCGGACGTGCAACCATCATGGGGAATTCACGGCGGCTCCGCCGTGTTGTCCGAGAGCACGATCCGATCAACCCAAGGATGAAATGACCTCCACGTTCGACAGCCGCACCCGATCGAGCGAGTCCGCCAGCCGACTCGCCGACCTCAAGGCGGAAGCCCTGATGGACGAGGACCTCGCGGCGATCGACGAGGGCCTCGGCAACCACGACGGAGAGCAGTACGACCGCACGGACCGCGCCGCGCTCCGCCGCGTCGCCGGCCTCTCCACCGAACTGCAGGACGTCACCGAAGTCGAGTACCGCCAGCTCCGCCTGGAGCGCGTGGTCCTCGTCGGCGTGTGGACGGACGGCACGCTGGAGGAGGCGGAGAACTCGATGGCCGAGCTCGCCGCCCTCGCCGAGACGGCCGGCTCCGAAGTCCTGGACGGCGTGATCCAGCGCCGCGACAAGCCCGACGCCGCCACCTACATCGGCTCCGGCAAGGCCAAGGAGCTGCGCGACATCGTCGCCTCCACCGGCGCCGACACCGTGGTCTGCGACGGTGAGCTCACCCCGGGCCAGCTGATCCACCTCGAAGACGTGGTCAAGGTCAAGGTGGTCGACCGCACCGCCCTGATCCTGGACATCTTCGCCCAGCACGCCAAGTCCCGGGAGGGCAAGGCGCAGGTCTCGCTCGCGCAGATGCAGTACATGCTGCCGCGCCTGCGCGGCTGGGGCCAGTCGCTGTCCCGGCAGATGGGTGGCGGTGGCTCCGGCAGCTCGGGCGGCGGCATGGCCACCCGCGGTCCCGGTGAGACCAAGATCGAGACCGACCGGCGGCGGATCCGCGAGAAGATGGCGAAGCTCCGCAAGGAGATCGCCGAGATGAAGAAGGGCCGCGACACCAAGCGGCAGGAGCGGCGGCGCAACCAGGTCCCCTCGGTGGCCATCGCCGGCTACACCAACGCCGGCAAGTCCTCGCTGCTCAACCGGCTCACCGGCGCCGGCGTCCTGGTGGAGAACGCCCTGTTCGCCACCCTGGACCCGACCGTCCGCCGGGCCGAGACCCCGAGCGGCCGGCTCTACACGCTGGCCGACACCGTCGGCTTCGTCCGGCACCTGCCGCACCACCTGGTCGAGGCGTTCCGCTCCACCATGGAGGAGGTCGCCGACGCCGACCTCATCCTGCACGTGGTGGACGGCTCGCACCCCGAGCCGGAGACCCAGCTCGCCGCCGTCCGCGAGGTGATCGTCTCGGTCGACGCGCAGAACGTGCCGGAGATCGTGGTGATCAACAAGGCCGACGCGGCGGACCCGCTGGTCCTCCAGCGCCTGCTGCGCCGCGAGCCGCACGCCATCGTGGTGTCGGCCCGCAGCGGCCAGGGCATCGAGGAACTGCTCGCCCTGATCGACCGGGAACTGCCCCGCCCCGCGGTGGAGGTCAGGGTCCTGGTCCCGTACACCCGCGGCGACCTGGTCTCCCGGGTGCACGCGGAGGGCGAGCTGCTCTCCACCGAGCACACGGCCGACGGCACCCTGCTGCACGCCAAGGTCGCGTCCGTACTGGCCGCCGAGCTGGAGCGGTACGCGGTCGTCACGGCCTGACCGGCCGGGACACCCGGCCGGGACGCCGAGGGCGGCCCACCCCCGCGGGGGTGGGCCGCCCTCTCGCGTCGTCCGGCCCGGTCCGGCCTTACTTGGCCTTGGCGAGGAAGCCCTCGAACATGTTCTTGGCGTCCGGGCCGAGGCTCGGTCCGGCCAGCCAGTGGCTGCCGTTGTCACCGATCGAGACGTTCGAGAACAGCATCCGCTTGCCGTTCTGCTGGGTGAACCAGCCGCCGCCGGAGGAACCGCCGGTCATGTTGCAGCCCATCATCATCATCGGCGGGCGCGAGGGGTCGAAGACGAACGGGGTGAGCTTGACGCCGGAGTCGCAGTGCTCCAGCTCCTGGCCGTCGAACGGCTTCCCGGCCGGGTAGCCGTACGCCTTCGGCGCGGTGACGTCCGCGGACTTGGCACCGAACAGGATCGGCACCGAGCCGCCGACGGTCTCCTCCAGCGAGCGCTTGGAGCCGTCGATGTTGGTCACCCGGACCACCGCGAAGTCGAACTGGTTGGCCGCGGTGCCCCGCATGGTGCCCTCCTTCACCCACTGCGGCATCACCAGCATGTCGACGGCCAGCCACTGGCCCAGCGGCGCGGCCTCGGCCCAGCTGGCGCTCCGGTTGCCGTTGCTGCTGACGCCGGTGCGGTTGTAGTGGGGCACGAACATGAAGTTGGTGAAGTACTTGCCGCCCTTGCCGTCGTGCACGCAGTGCGCGGCGGTCCACACCAGGTTGCTCTTGCCGGGGTGGTCCGGGTCGGAGACCACGGTGCCGGAGCAGACCGCGTCGCCCTCGCTGGTCGCGAACCGGATCTTGCCGAGCACCGCGGTGTCCGTGCCGTACGGGTGCTGCTGGGGCCGGGCCGGGATGGTCGGCGGGATGACCACGTCGCGCACCCCGGGCGCCTTCTCGTCGGTCGAGATCTGGGTGCCCTTGGACGGGTCGGAAGGGGTCTTCTTGTTCCAGTAGCTCCGGATCGCCTCGATGTCCTCCGGCTTGAAGCCGTTCTGGGACGCCCACTTCTTCCAGTCGTCCCCGGTCCAGCTCTGCACGTCGGAGAGGTACTTCTGCAGGTCGGCGACGTCCACCGAGTCCTTCGCGGAGTCACCGGCCGCCGAGGACGCGGCGGCCGGCCGCGGCTCCTTCCCGGAGCAGGCGGCGGTGCTGACGGCGAGCACCGTCACCAGGGCGGCCGCGGCCGCCCTCCGGAACCGGCGGGACGGGCGGTGCTGGTCGGTCATGGGTGTTTCCCCCGTGCTAGTCGTGTCGGAGTGGACCGGGAGCGGCGGGCCGCGCCGCCCCGGGAGGGAGGGGTCACTGCCGCGAGAGGTAGGCCAGCGCCTGGCGGGCCACGCCCTCCAGGTAGGGGCCGTTGAGGGCGGTGTGCGCCGAGCTGCCGATCGAGGTGTTGCTGACCAGCCGCTGGCGGCCGTCCGGGCCGTCGGCGAACCAGCCGCCGCCCGAGGCGCCGCCGGTCATGGTGCAGCCGATCACCAGCATCGGCGGCCGGGCCGGGTCGAAGCTGCGCGAACCCGGCCGGCCGGAGTCGCAGCGCTCCAGCTCCTGGCCGTCGAACGGCGCGACCGCCGGGTACCCCCAGGCCTGGATCGCCAACCGCTCGCGCGGGGCGTCGAACCAGACCGGCACGGCGGTGCCGATCACCTCCTCCAGCGAACGGGTCTCGCCCGCCGGGCCGCGCACCTTGACCACCGCGAAGTCGTACTGGTTCGCGGCGTCCCCGCCCCTGGTGCCCTCGGTGGTCCACAGCGGCGAGGTGATCACCTTGTCGGCCCACCACTGCCCGAGCGGGGCGACCTCGGCGAGCGTCGCCCTCCGGTGGTCGCTGGCCGCGCCGGAGCTGTTGTAGGCCGGCACGAACACCAGGTTCCGGTACCAGTCGCCGCCCCTGCCCTCGTGCACGCAGTGCGCGGCCGTCCACACCAGGTCGCTCCTGCCCGGGTGCGCCGGGTCGGCGACCACGGTGGCCGAGCACTGGCCGGTGCCGCCGTTCGGCGCGGTCATGAAGACCTTCCCGGACGCCGGGTAGCTGGTGTACGGGCGCGGCACCGGCTGCGCGACCACCGGCGGCGGCGCGTACGGCGCGGTGCCCGTCGGCGTGCCCGTTGCCGCGGTGCCCGTCGGTGCGCTCACCGACGTGCTCGCCGACGCCGATGCCGGAGCCGACGCCGGTGCGGACGGCTCCGGGGCCGGGGCGGGCTGCCGCGGGGGCGCCTGGTCCATCCTCTCGGCGCTCCACAGGCCCGGCACCACCTGGTTGTGGAAGCCGTGGCGCTGCGCCCAGCGGTCCCACTCGCCGGCGCCCCACTGCCTCAGCTCGGCGAAGCTGCGCGGGTTCCCGCCGCCGTCGCCGCCGTTCGACGTGCAGGCGCTCGCGCCCCCGACCGCCAGGGCGGCCGCGGACAGCGCGGCCACCACCCCCCGTGCCCTCACCGGCAACCCCCAAGTAACGGAACGTCTCCCCGGGGACAGTCTCCCATCCGGGCCCGGAGCGCCGGACGGCCGGTGCCCCGCCGTTGGCGTCCGGTCATCGAACCGTGATGGTGACGGTCCGTCAGGATGCCGGGGCCTCACACCCAAGGGTGAGGGATCACCCGAAAACCACCGGAACGAGTGAGCCGATCTTGTGCCCGACCCCGGGGGATAGGTAACCCTTACCTGAAGCCTGAAGGCAGTCACGCGGCTCAAGGAGCGGAATTGGCCAGCACCCTCACCGGCGTTCCCCCGGCCGTCCGGCCGACGGCCGGGCACCCCACCCCGGATCCGCTGCTCGACCCCGACCCGGCCGTCGCCGCCGAACACGCCGCCACCGAGAGCCTGTTGCGCTGCTGGGCCCGGGAGACCGCGGCCGAGCGCCCGGACGGCGACCTGCTGCGGATCCCGGTGCTCGGCGGCGCCGCGCAGCTCTCCGCACCGGTCCGGCACTGGTCGGCCTGCGGCTGGCACCGCTTCGGCCCGGCCACCGTCTCCACCGGCGCCGCCGAGCACCCGGTCGACGCGGTCACCGTCGCCGCCCTGGTGGCCGGCGCCACCGGCCGCCCCGAACCCGGCCAACTCGCCGACCTCACCGCCCGGGTGGCCGACTCGGTCGGCCGCACCGCCGAGATCCTCGCCCACCGCCGGACGGTCCCCGCCGCGCCCGCCGACCCGTTCCTGCGCGCCGAGCAGTCGCTGCTGCTCGGCCACCCGCTGCACCCCACCCCGAAGAGCCGCGACGGCCTCGGCCCCGCCCAGTCCGCCGCGTACTCCCCGGAGCTGCACGGCAGCTTCCGGCTGCACTGGTGGGCCGTGCACCGCTCGCTGCTGGCCGGCGACTCGGCCACCGGCACCCCCGTCGAACGGCTCACCGCCGAGCTGTACGGCCGCACCACGCCCGCCGACACCGCCGTGCTGCCCCTGCACCCCTGGCAGGCCCGGGAACTGGCGCTGCGCCCGGCCGTCGCCGACCTGCTGGAGCAGGGCCTGCTCACCGACCTCGGCCAGCACGGCGAGCCCTGGCACCCCACCAGCTCGGTGCGCACCGTCTGCCGCCCCGGCACCCCGTGGATGCTCAAGCTCTCGCTCGGCCTGCGGATCACCAACTCCCGCCGGGAGAACCTGCGCAAGGAGCTGCACCGGGGCGCCGAGGTGCACCGGCTGCTGGAGTCCGGCCTGTCCGACCGGTGGAAGGCCGCCCACCCCGGCTTCGACATCGTCCGCGACCCGGCCTGGATCGGCGTCGACCACCCCGCGCTGGCCGACCCCAACGGCCTGGACACCGTGCTGCGGCAGATGCCGTTCGGCCCCGCCGACCGGGCGCTCTGCGTGGCCGGACTGGTCGCCGAACAACCCGTCGGCCCCGGTCGGCCCGGCTCGCAGCTGTCGGACACCATCGGCGAGCTCGCCGCCCGCACCGGCCGCCCCGGGCCGACCGTCGCCACCGAGTGGTTCCTCCGCTACCTGGACGCCGTGGTCCTGCCGGTCCTCTGGCTGGACGGGCGGGCCGGCATCGCCCTGGAGGCCCACCAGCAGAACAGCCTGGTCCTGCTGGACACCCTCGGCTGGCCCGTCGGCGGCCGCTACCGCGACAACCAGGGCTACTACTTCCGCGCCTCGCACGCCGACCGGCTGCGGGCCCGGCTCCCCGGACTCGGCGCGCACAGCGACACCTTCGTGCCCGACCAGGTCGCCGACGAGCGCTTCGCCTACTACCTCGGCATCAACCACGTGCTCGGCCTGATCGGCGCCTTCGGCTCCCAGGGCCTCGCCGACGAACAGCTGCTGCTCGCCGCGCTGCGCCGCTTCCTGGCCGGCCCCGCCGCCACCGCCACCGGCTCCGCGCTGCCCGCCCACCTGCTGGACGCCCCCACCCTGCGCTGCAAGGCCAACCTGCTCACCCGGCTGCACGGCCTGGACGAACTGGTCGGCCCGGTCGAGACCCAGTCGGTGTACGTCGAGATCGACAACCCGGTGGCCCGGGCGTGATCCCGGAGACCGGGACGATGCCCACCCCCGCCGGTGGACTCGTCCTGCGGACGGTCGACCCCGGGACGGACCTCGACCTGCTCGCCGGCTGGATGAACGACCCGGACACCGACCGCTGGTGGGCCCTCGCGGGCCCGCCCGCCACCACCGCCGCCCACCTCGCCGCCCAGCTCGACGGCGACGGCCGCAGCCGCCCCGTGCTGGCCCTGCTCGACTCGGTGCCCACCGGCTACTTCGAGCTCTACCGGGCCGACCTCGACCCGCTGGCCGCGCACTACCCCGCCCGCCCGCACGACCTCGGCGTGCACCTGCTGCTGGCCCCCGCCGCCCGCGGCCGGGGCCTGGCCGCCCCGCTGCTCGCTGCCACCGCCGCCCGGCTGCTGGAGCGCGAACCCCGCTGCACCCGGGTGCTCGCCGAACCCGACGTCCGCAACACGCCCTCCGTCCGGGCCTTCGCCCGGGCCGGGTTCACCCGCGCCGCCGACCTCGACCTGCCCGACAAGCGCGCCGCCCTGATGATCCGCCGACGCGCCGACACCCCCGCCGCCACCTAGGACGACATGACCTCCCACGACGACACGGCGGGCCGGCCGCCCGAGCCGTACGACCTGATCGGCGTCGGCATCGGCCCGTTCAACCTCTCGCTGGCCGCGCTCGCCGACCGGGCCGAGACCGTCAGCGCGCTGTTCCTCGACGCCCGGCCCGAGTTCCGCTGGCACCCCGGCATGCTCGTCGACGGCGCCCGGATGCAGGTCCCGTTCCTGGCCGACCTGGTCACCCTGGTCGACCCCACCAACCCGTGGTCCTTCCTCAACTACCTGCGCGAGAAGCAGCGGCTGTTCCCGTTCTACTTCAGCGAGCGCTTCCAGCTGCCCCGCCGCGAGTACGAGGACTACTGCCGGTGGGCCGCCCACCGGATCCCCGCCTGCCGCTTCGGCAGCTCCGTCACCGCCGTCCACTGGGACGCCGAGGAGCGGCACTACCTGGTGCACGCGGCCGGCCGCACGCACCGCGCCCGCAACCTCGTCCTCGGCACCGGCACCGAACCCGCCCGCCCCGAGGCCTTCGCCCCGCTGCGCCGCCACCCCGCCGTGCTGCACTCCGCCGACTACCTGACCCGGCGCCACGAGCTGGACGCGGCCCGGGACGTCACGGTGGTCGGATCCGGCCAGTCCGGCGCCGAGGTCTTCCTCGACCTGCTGCGCCACCGGGCCGGCGACGGCACCCGGCTGCGCTGGCTCACCCGCAGCCGGGCGCTCGCCCCGATGGAGTACTCCAAACTCGGCCTGGAGCAGTTCACCCCCGACTACACCCGGTACTTCCACGGCCTGCCCGCCGACGTCCGCGACGCCCTCGTCCCCGCCCAGTGGCAGCTGCACAAGGCCGCCAGCGCCGAGACCCTGGCCGAGATCCACGACCACCTGTACGAGCGCACCGTGGGCCGCCCGATCGACGCCGAACCGGTCGAGATCCTCCCCGGCACCGCCGTCACCGAGGCCGGCCGGGGCCCCTGCGGCGGCCTCGAACTGCACTGCCGGCACACCGACTCCGGCCGCCGCCACCTGGTCCGCACCGACGCCGTGGTGCTGGCCACCGGCTACCGGGCGGTCCGCCCCGCCGCGCTCGACCCGATCGCCGACCTGGTCGACTGGGACGAGCAGGGCCGCTACCGGGTCGACCTCGACCACCGGGTCGCCACCCGGCCGGAACTCACCGGCGGTCTGTACGTCCAGAACGCCGAGCTGCACACTCACGGTGTCGGGACCCCGGACCTCGGGCTCGGCGCGCACCGCGCCGCCGTGATCCTGAACGCCGTCGCGGGGAAGACCCTGCACCCGCTGCCCCACCGCACCGCCTGGACCACCTTCGCACCACCCGCCCCCGTGGCGCTCCCGCGACCCCAGGAAGGAACCGAGCGTGCCGCAGCCAGCAGCTGACCCCGTCCTCCACCTGCCGCCGCAGCTCACCACCGAGCACTGGCGGGCCGCCGGGCGCGACCTGCTCGCCAAACTGCTCGGCGAGTTCTCCTACGAGGAGCTGCTGGAGCCGCGGGCCGAGGGCGGCGGCCGCTACCTGCTGCGGCTGCCCGACGCCGACTACCGCTTCACCGCCCGCCGGGGCGCGTACGGCGGCTGGCGGGTCGAGGCGGCGTCGATCGAGGGCGGCGACGACCCGCTGCGCTTCCTCCAGCAGGCCCGGCACGTGCTCGGCCTGGGCGGCGACACCACCGGCCACCTGGTCCGCGAGCTCACCGCCACCCTGATCGCCGACGCCCACCTGCGGGCCACCGCGCTGACCGCCGCCGAACTCGCCGACCTCGACCACGTCGCCCTGGAGGGCCGGCAGACCGGCCACCCGTGGATCGTCGCCAACAAGGGCCGCCTCGGCTTCTCCGCCACCGACGCGGCCGGCTGGACCCCGGAGGCCCGGCTGCCGCGCACCCTGCCCTGGCTCGCCGTGCACCGCAGCCTGGCCGAGTTCCGCGGCGACCCGACCATCTACGACACCGAGCTCGACCCCGCCTTCCGGGCCCAGCTCGGCGAGCGCGCCGACGAGTTCCACCTGCTGCCGGTGCACCCCTGGCAGTGGGACGAGACCGTGGTCGGCCTGTTCGCGCCGTGGATCGCCGACGGCCGGATCGTCCCGCTGCCCACCGACGGCGACCTGCGGCTGCCGCAGCAGTCGATCCGCTCCTTCTTCAACCTCAGCCGCCCCGACCGGTGCACCGTCAAGCTGCCGCTCTCCGTCCTCAACACCCTGGTCTGGCGCGGCCTGCCCACCGAGCGCGCGCTCGCCGCGCCCGCCGTCACCGCCTGGATCCACCGGCTGCGCGACGAGGACCCCTACCTGCGCGACGAGTGCCGGGTGGTGCTGCTCGGCGAGATCGCCTCCGTCACCGTCGAGCACCCGCTGTACCGCGACCTGCCCGACGCGCCCTACCAGTACAAGGAACTGCTCGGCGCGATCTGGCGCGAACCCCTCGGCCGCCACCTGGAGCCCGGCGAGCGCGCCCGCACCCTCGCCGCGCTGCTGCAGACCGGCTCGGACGGGCGGGCGCTGACCGCCGAACTCGTCACCCGCTCCGGCCTGGCCCCCCGGGAGTGGGCCGACCGGCTGTTCGCCGCGATGCTGCCGCCGCTGCTGCACTTCCTGTACCGGTACGGCCTGGTGTTCTCCCCGCACGGCGAGAACGCCATCGTGGTCTTCGACCGGGACGACGTGCCGGTCCGGCTCGCGGTCAAGGACTTCGTCGACGACGTCAACCTCAGCGACCAGCCGCTGCCCGAACTCGCCGACCTGCCCGCCGACGTCGCCGGGGTGCTCAACCGGGAGGGGCCGGACTACCTCTGCCAGTTCCTGCACTCCGGCCTGTTCATCGGCGTCTACCGCTACCTCGCCCCGCTCATGGAGTCCCAGCTCGGCCTGCCCGAGCGGGAGTTCTGGGAGCTGCTGGCCGACCGGATCCGCGCCTGCCAGCGCCGCTTCCCCGAACTCGCCGACCGGCACGAGCTGTTCGACCTGTTCGCGCCCCGGATCGACCGGCTCTGCCTGAACCGCAACCGGCTGCTGCTGGACGGCTACCGGGACCGCCCCGACCGCCCGCACGCCGCGGTGCACGGCCGGGTCGACAACCCGCTGCACGCGGCCGTCCGGCTACCCGCCCAGGCGTCCCGGGTTGTCAGTCCCGCCCCGTAGGCTGGGGGCGTCATGACGAACGACACCACCGCACCCCCGCCCGGCGGCCCGGAGACGGCCGAGCCCCCCGCGCCGGCCCCCGCCTCCCGCCTCCCCGAGCTGCTGCACGCCGCCGTCGCCGCCGTCGGCGGCATAGAACGGCCCGGGCAGGTCCGGATGGCCGAGGCGGTCTCCGCCGCCGTCGACGAGGGCGAGCACCTGCTCGTCCAGGCCGGCACCGGCACCGGCAAGTCCCTCGCCTACCTGGTGCCCGCGCTCGCCCACGGCGACCGGGTGGTCGTCGCCACCGCGACGCTCGCCCTGCAGCGCCAGCTCGTCGAGCGCGACCTGCCGCGCACCGTCGAGGCGCTGCACCCGGTGCTGCGCCGCCGCCCGCTGTTCGCCATGCTCAAGGGCCGCTCCAACTACCTGTGCCTGCACCGCGCCAACGAGGGCACCCCGAGCGACGAGGGCGAGGGCCTGTTCGACCCGGTCGACGCGCTCGGCGGCCCCACCGGCAAGCTCGGACAGGACGTGCTCCGGCTGCGCGACTGGGCCGAGGAGACCGAGACCGGCGACCGCGACGACCTCACCCCCGGCGTCTCCGACCGGGCCTGGGCCCAGCTCGCCGTCACCTCCAAGGAGTGCCTGGGCGCCTCCCGCTGCGCCTACGGCGAGGAGTGCTTCGCCGAGCAGGCCCGCGAGCGCGCCAAGCTCGCCGACGTCGTGGTCACCAACCACGCGATGCTCGCGATCGACGCGATCGAGGGCGCCCCCGTGCTGCCCGAGCACGGCCTGCTGATCATCGACGAGGCGCACGAGCTGGTGAACCGGGTCACCGGCGCCGCCACCGCCGAACTCACCGTCGGCGCGGTCAACCGGGCCGTCAAGCGCGCCGCCAAGCTGGCCAACGAGAAGGCGGTGGACGCGCTCCAGGCCGCCGCCGAGAACTTCCACGGCCTGATGGAGACCGCCCAGCCCGGCCAGGTCGACGAACTGCCCGAGTACCTCGGCTACGCCGTCGCCGGGATCCGGGACGCCTGCCGCCAGGTGATCACCTCGCTCGGCGAGACCCGGGACAAGGGCCTCACCGACGAGGACGCCGTCCGCAAGCAGGCGATGGCCTCCGCCGAGACGCTGCACGAGACCGCCGACCGGCTGCTCACCGGCTCCGAGTACGACGTGATCTGGATCGAGCGCTCCGACCGCTTCGGCCCGGGCACCGCCTCGCTGCGGGTCGCCCCGCTGTCGGTCTCCGGCCTGCTCCGGGAGAACCTCTACCGGGACCGCTCGGTCGTCCTCACCTCCGCCACCCTCAAGCTCGGCGGCGACTTCAACGGCGTCGCCGCCTCGCTCGGCCTGCCCGGCGAGACCCGGCTCCCCGACCACCGCACCCCCGACGGCCCCGCCGCCGAGAGCGGCGAGGACGCCCCGCCGTACTGGCGCGGCCTCGACGTCGGCTCCCCGTTCACCTACCCCAAGCAGGGCATCCTCTACGTCGCCAAGCACCTGCCGCCGCCCGGCCGGGAGCCCGACCGGCCCGAGATGCTGGACGAGCTCACCGAGCTGATCGGCGCGGCCGGCGGGCGCACCCTCGGCCTGTTCTCCTCGATGCGGGCCGCCCAGACCGCCGCGGAGAAGCTCCGCGACCGGCTCGACGTGCCGATCCTGCTGCAGGGCGAGGACACCCTGGGCGAGCTGATCAAGGCCTTCGCCGCCGACGCCGAGACCTGCCTGTTCGGCACCCTCTCGCTCTGGCAGGGCGTCGACGTGCCCGGCTCCGCCTGCCAGCTCGTCGTGATGGACCGGATCCCCTTCCCGCGCCCCGACGACCCGCTGATGAGCGCCCGGCAGAAGGACGTCGAGGCCCGCGGCGGCAACGGCTTCATGGCGGTCGCCGCCACCCACGCCGCGCTGCTGATGGCGCAGGGCGCCGGCCGGCTGGTCCGGGCCGCCGACGACAAGGGCATCGTCGCCGTCCTCGACCCGCGGCTGGCCACCGCCCGCTACGGCGGCTTCTTCCGCGCCTCCATGCCGGACTTCTGGTACACCACCGACCGCAACCAGGTCCGTCGCTCGCTCGCCGCGATCGACGCCGCCGCCCCGCCGGTCAAGCCGCGCTGAGCGCGCGAGGGGGCCGGTCCCGCCCGGGACCGGCCCCCTCGCGCGCCGTCGTTCAGAGGCGGCGCAGCACCGCCACCACCTTGCCCAGGATCGTCGCGTTGTCGCCCGGGATCGGCTCGTACGAGGCGTTGTGCGGCATCAGCCAGATCTTGCCGTCCTCGCGCTTCAGCCGCTTGACCGTCGCCTCGCCGTCGATCATCGCGGCGACGATGTCGCCGTTCTCGGCGACCGGCTGCTTGCGGACGGTCACCCAGTCGCCGTCGCAGATCGCGGCCTCGACCATGCTGTCGCCCTTCACCGTCAGCGCGAACAGCTCGCCCTCGCCGACCAGTTGGCGCGGCAGCGGGAACACGTCCTCGACGGTCTGCTCGGCCAGGATCGGCCCGCCCGCCGCGATCCGGCCGACCAGCGGCACGTACGAGGTGGACGGCCGGCCCGAGGTCTCGGTCGCCGCCGGACGGGCCACCTCGACGCCGCGCACCTCGTAGGCGCGCGGACGGTGCGGGTCGCGGCGCAGGAAGCCCTTGCGCTCCAGGGCCATCAGCTGGTGCGCGACCGAGGAGGTCGAGGACAGGCCGACGGCCTGGCCGATCTCGCGCATGGACGGCGGGTAGCCGCGCCGCTGCACGGAGTCCCGGATGACCTCGATCACCCGGCGCTGCCGCTCGGTCAAGCCGGCCTCGTCGGTGCGGATGCCGGGGGGGCGGCCGGGGAGCGAGCGGGCGACGGGGACGGGCGCACCGAGCGGGGTCTCCTCGATCGGCTGACTACGGCTCATGGGCTGGTCCATGCTCTCCTGGTCAGTGGTGCGCGCGGAACGCTCCTGCACCGGGATGGCGGTCTTGGCTTCGGCGGTGTGCATGACGCCGGTGGCGCTGGGGGTGGACATCGCGGCGACCCTCTCGTCGGGCTGGTGCTCCATCTGCCCAGCTCAACTGGCCCCTCTATCGAAAGGTTGCGCCAAACACACGTTCGAGTGAATTTATTCGAGGTTGGCTGACTTGATCAAGACTCCGGGTGTAAGTCGATTGCTTGTTCGACTCGGACAGTCTATGGCGTCGCCCCGTGACCTGTCCTCGAAACCGCTCGTTCACTCGGCGTGGCGCCGCGCCAGCTACTAGATCTAGTGGCTAGTCTCCTCGATCGGGCACAGGTGTTGTGTTCGGGTAGAGTGTTGCGAGTTGTTCGCCGTCAGGTCGCAGGGAGGGAGTTCCAGGTGCACTGCCCCTTCTGCCGGCATCCGGACAGCAGAGTCGTGGACAGTCGGGCCAGCGACGACGGGAGCTCGATCCGCCGCCGCCGGCAGTGTCCCGACTGCGGCCGCCGGTTCACCACCGTCGAGACCGCCACCCTGATGGTGATCAAGCGCAGCGGCGTCACCGAGCCCTTCTCCCGCGAGAAGGTGATCTCCGGCGTCCGCAAGGCCTGCCAGGGCCGCCCGGTCACCGAGGACGCGCTGGCCCAGCTCGGCCAGCGGGTCGAGGAGTGCGTGCGGGCCAACGGCAGCGCGGAACTCTCGACGCACGACGTCGGGTTGGCCATACTCGGCCCCCTGAAGGAACTGGACGTGGTGGCGTACCTGCGGTTCGCCTCCGTCTACCGCGCGTTCGACAACCTCGAGGACTTCGAGGCCGCGATCGCGGAGCTGCGTTCCGGCCGGCCCGCGGTCCCCGAGTCGGTGCCGGTGCCGGTGTCCTAGCCGACGCCCGCGCCGGACGTCCCGTCCCGCATTTCGACGTTTCAGCCTTTCAGCGTTTCAACGTTTCAACGTTTTCCAGCAGTCACCAGTAGTCACCGGTAGTGCCCGTGCGTCGAGGTGGGGTTCCCCCATGCCCGCGCACGGACGGAACGAACCAGTCGTGCCCGGACTTTTCCGGGCACTTCGGGCGTTTGCCCAGGAGGAGGAGCAGGAGCAGTGACAGACACCACGAGCGGGTCCGCACGAGGGTCGAAGTCGGACAAGGCCGCCAAGGGAGCCAAGGGCCCCAAGGCCGGGCTGCGGCTGGAGCGCATCTACACCACCCCCGGGACGCACCCCTACGACGCGGTCACCTGGGAGCGCCGCGATGTGGTGATGACCAACTGGCGCGACGGGTCGATCAACTTCGAGCAGCGCGGCGTCGAGTTCCCCGACTTCTGGTCGGTCAACGCCGTGAACATCGTCACCAGCAAGTACTTCCGCGGCGCGGTCGGCACCCCGCAGCGCGAGTGGAGCCTCAAGCAGATCATCGACCGGGTGGTGCTCACCTACCGCGCCGCCGGCGAGAAGCACGGCTACTTCGCCACCCCGGACGACGCCGAGACCTTCGAGCACGAGCTGACCCACGCCCTCCTCCACCAGGTGTTCAGCTTCAACTCGCCGGTCTGGTTCAACGTCGGCACCCAGCAGCCGCAGCAGGTCTCGGCCTGCTTCATCCTGGCCGTCGACGACTCGATGGACTCGATCCTCGACTGGTACAAGGAAGAGGGCATGATCTTCAAGGGCGGTTCGGGCGCGGGCCTGAACCTGTCCCGGATCCGCTCCTCCAAGGAACTGCTCTCCTCCGGCGGCAACGCCTCCGGCCCGGTCTCCTTCATGCGCGGCGCCGACGCCTCGGCCGGCACCATCAAGTCCGGCGGGGCGACCCGCCGGGCCGCCAAGATGGTCGTGCTGGACGTCGACCACCCGGACGTCGAGGCCTTCATCGAGACCAAGGTGAAGGAGGAGGAGAAGATCCGCGCGCTGCGCGACGCCGGGTTCGACATGGACCTGGGCGGCGACGACATCACCTCCGTCCAGTACCAGAACGCCAACAACTCGGTCCGCGTCAACGACGAGTTCATGACCGCGGTGGAGAACGGCGGCACCTTCGGCCTGCGCGCCCGGATGACCGGCGAGGTCATCGAGACCGTCGACGCCAAGGGCCTGTTCCGCAAGATGGCCGAGGCCGCGTGGGCCTGCGCCGACCCGGGCATCCAGTACGACTCGGTGATCAACCACTGGCACACCTGCCCCGAGTCCGGCCGGATCAACGCCTCCAACCCGTGCTCCGAGTACATGCACCTGGACAACTCCAGCTGCAACCTGGCCTCGCTCAACCTGATGAAGTTCCTCCGCGACGACGACTCCTTCGACGCGGTGAACTTCGCCAAGGTCGTCGAGCTGGTCATCACCGCGATGGACATCTCGATCTGCTTCGCCGACTTCCCGACCGAGAAGATCGGCGAGACCACCCGCGCCTACCGGCAGCTCGGCATCGGCTACGCCAACCTCGGCGCCCTGCTGATGGCCACCGGCCACGCCTACGACTCGGCCGGCGGCCGCGCCCTGGCCGGCGCGATCACCTCGCTGATGACCGGCACCGCCTACCGCCGCTCGGCCGAACTCGCCGCCGTGGTCGGCCCGTACGACGGCTACGCCCGCAACGCCGCCCCGCACCAGCGGGTCATGAAGCAGCACGCGGACGCCTCGGCCGCCGTCGCCCCGCTGGACGACCTGGACACCCCGGTGTGGGCGGTCGCCAACGACACCTGGGCCGACGTGGTCCGCCTGGGCGCGCAGAACGGTTTCCGCAACGCGCAGGCCTCGGTGCTCGCCCCGACCGGCACCATCGGCCTGATGATGGACTGCGACACCACCGGCGTCGAGCCGGACCTCGCCCTGGTCAAGTTCAAGAAGCTGGTCGGCGGCGGCTCGATGCAGATCGTCAACGGCACCGTCCCGCGCGCCCTCAAGCGCCTGGGCTACCAGGACGAGCAGGTCGAGGCGGTCGTCGCGCACATCGCCGAGCACGGCAACGTCATCGACGCGCCCGGCCTCAAGGCCGCCCACTACGAGGTGTTCGACTGCGCCATGGGCGAGCGGTCGATCTCCCCGATGGGCCACGTCCGGATGATGGCCGCGATCCAGCCGTGGATCTCCGGCGCCATCTCCAAGACCGTCAACATGCCGGAGAACGCCACCGTCGAGGACGTCGAGGAGATCTACTTCGAGGCGTGGAAGCTCGGCGTCAAGGCGCTGGCCATCTACCGCGACAACTGCAAGGTCGGCCAGCCGCTCTCCGCCAAGACCAAGACCCCGGCGGCGACCACCGCCGCGGCCCCGGTCGCCGCCCCGGCCCCCGCGGTCGAGAAGGTCGTCGAGTACCGGCCGACCCGCAAGCGCCTGCCCAAGGGCCGCCCCGGCATCACCACCTCCTTCACGGTCGGCGGCGCCGAGGGCTACATGACCGCCAACTCCTACCCGGACGACGGCCTCGGTGAGGTCTTCCTGAAGATGTCCAAGCAGGGCTCGACCCTCGCGGGCATGATGGACGCCTTCTCCATCGCCGTCTCGGTCGGCCTGCAGTACGGCGTCCCGCTGGAGACGTACGTCGCCAAGTTCACCAACATGCGCTTCGAACCGGCCGGCCTGACCGACGACCCGGACGTGCGGATGGCCCAGTCGATCGTCGACTACATCTTCCGCCGCCTCGCCCTCGACTTCCTGCCCTTCGAGACCCGCTCCGCGCTGGGCATCCACTCCGTCGAGGAGCGCACCCGGCACCTGGAGACCGGCTCCTACGAGCCGACCGAGGACGACGAGGTCGAGATCGAGTCGCTCGCCCAGTCCGCCCCGCTCGCCGCGGAGAGGCCGCACGTCGCCCTCCCGCTCGTCGAGCAGCCCAAGGCGGCCCCGGCCGCGCAC
Organism: Kitasatospora sp. NPDC015121; assembly: GCF_055562955.1. Lineage (NCBI taxonomy): Bacteria > Bacillati > Actinomycetota > Actinomycetes > Kitasatosporales > Streptomycetaceae > Kitasatospora > Kitasatospora sp. NPDC015121. Next base: position 66,123 of record NZ_JBVHEH010000024.1, on the reverse strand, counting down.
AACTCCACCGAACTCGCCGAGATCCGGCTCGGCCTGAACGCCGACGCCCCGCTCTGCTTCTCCTGCGGCACCAAGATGCGCCGCGCGGGCAGCTGCTACCTCTGCGAGGGCTGCGGCTCCACCAGCGGCTGCAGCTGACGCACCGCCGGCACCGACCGACGCCCGGGGCGTCCACCGCACTGCGGTGGGCGCCCCGCGCCGTGCCGGAGGGCCGCCCGTGCCGCCGGGTCGACGACCGGGACGTCGGGCGGCCGCGAGGCGCCGCCGCCCGACCGCACCCGTCGCTGCCGGTGCACCCGGGGGAGCCGGCGCGGGAGCGTCCGGAGGGCGGGCGCCAGGGGGGAGGGGCCCGGGGGAGCGGCTGCCGGGCCCGGCCGGGCCGTCCCAGGAGGAGCTCGCCGAGGGCCGTGAGCTCCGAACCGCCGTTCCCCCGGCCGCGCGGGCCGGGCTGCCGGGTGCGCCGGTGCCGGGCACGCTGGGGGGAGTGGCGGAGCAGAGGGGTGAACGCGATGCGGCCGATACTCGTGACGGGCGGGACGGGAACCCTGGGGAGCGCCGTGGTGGGCCGGCTGCTGTCGCGCGGCTGCCCGGTGCGGGTGCTGAGCCGGCAGGCGCACACGCCGGGGGAGCACGGCTGGGCGGTGGGCGACCTGGTGACCGGCCGCGGGCTGGAGGCGGCGCTGGCCGGCGCCGGGACGGTGGTGCACTGCGCGACCACCAACGGCGGGCGGGACGTCGAGGCCACCCGCCGCCTGGTGGAGGCGGCCCGCGGCGCCGGGGTGCCGCACCTGCTGTACGTGTCGATCGTCGGGGTGGACCGGGTGCCGCTCGGCTACTACCGGGCGAAGGCGGAGTGCGAGCGACTGGTCGCCGGCTCCGGCCTGGGGTGGACGGTGCTGCGGGCCACCCAGTTCCACGACCTGCTGGCGCGGATGCTGGAGGGGTTGTCGAAGGCCCCGGTGCTGGTGGTGCCGCGCGGGGTGGCGTTCCAGCCGGTCGACGTGCGGGACGTCGCGGAGCGGCTGGCGCAGCTCGCCGAGGCGGCCCCGGCCGGGCGGGCGGACGACTTCGGCGGGCCCGAGGCGCGTCCGGTGGAGGCGTTGGCGGCGGAGTTCCTGCGAGCCCGGGGCCGGCGGCGGCCGGTGCTGCGGGCGCCGCTGCCCGGCCGGTCGGTGAAGGCGCTGCGGGCGGGCGGGAACCTGGTGCCGGAGCGCCGGGCGGGCCGGATCACCTTCGCCGAGTTCCTCGCGGAGCGCTACCCGGCCTGACCCCGGCCGGTGTGTCAACCGTGGTTGACACACCCCCTCGCGTCAACCTATGTTGACACCATGAGCGAGACGACACGGCTCGCGGCCGACGCGAGCGGCGGCGATCCGGCCACCGGCCTGCGCGCGGTCCGGGCCCTGCGGGACCTGGCCGACCGACTGGAGGACCTGCAGGTCGGCAACGCCCGGAGCAGGGGCTGGTCCTGGCACGAGATCGCGGTCTGCCTGGGGGTCACCCGGCAGGCCGTGCACAAGAAGCACGCCCGACGGGCGGCCGGACGGGGAGGGGACTGACATGTTCGAACGGTTCGCGGAGGAGGCCCGCCGGGCGGTCACCCTGGCCGGCCAGGAGGCCCGGCGGATGCGCCACGACCACCTGGGCACCGAGCACCTGCTGCTCGGCCTGCTCGCCCGGCCGCAGGACCCGGTCGCCCGGCTGCTCGGCGACGCGGGGCTCGACCTGGACGGCGGGCGGCGCGCGGTGCTCCGCGTGCTGGGCGGCTCCGGGCCGGAGCGCGACGCCGCCGCGCTGGCCGCGATCGGCATCGACCTGGACGCGGTCCGCGCGGCCGTCGAGCACACCTTCGGCACCGGCGCGCTGGACGCCCCGCCGCCGGCCCGCCGCTCCCGCTGGAGCGGACCCCGGTTCACCGGGCACGGCCGGCGGGCGATGGTGCTGACCCTGCGCGCGGCCACCGGGCTGGGGGCCCGCCGGATCGAGACCGGCCACCTGCTGCTCGGCCTGCTCCGCGAGGGCGGCGGAACGGCCGTCCGGGTGCTGCGCGAACAGGGCGTCGACCTGGCCGAACTGGAGCGCGCGACGGAAGCTTCGCTGGTGGGCGGGCTCCGGGAGGCCTCATAGCACGGAGTGGTCACAACTGGGGCGCTGCCCGATGAAGGTCGAACGCGCTCCTTGGCCTGGGGGTACCGGTGAGTTAACGTCTTTGAGCCAGCGATCGCTGGGTACAGATCCACATCTCCGGTACAGCGCAGTGTTTCTGTCGTATGGCTGGCATGCCCATGCCCTGGCAAGGAGGACCGCATTGACCACCCCCGTGACCGCCCGTCGCCGTCGGCTGCTCGCCGTACCGGCCGTGCTGGCACTGGCGTTGACGGCCGCCTGTTCGAACAGCTCCTCCGACGGCGGGGGCGGCGGTGGCGGCGGGGGCGGCTCCAGCGCCGCGCTGACCGGTGACTGCGCCAAGTACCAGGCGTACGCGGGGCACTCCGGGACCACGGTCACGATGTACGCCTCGATCCTCTCGCCCGAGTCCGACTCGCTGGAGAAGTCCTGGGCCGAGTTCACTACCTGTACCGGCATCAAGATCGGCTACGAGGGTTCCAACGACTTCGAGTCGCAGCTCCCGGTCCGGGTGGCCGGCGGCAACGCCCCCGACCTGGCGATCGTCCCGCAGCCCGGCCTGCTCGCCCAGATGGTGAAGTCCGGCAAGGTGGTCAAGCCGCCGCAGCAGACCGTCGAGAACGAGAACAAGTGGTCGCCGGTCTGGAAGGAGTACGGCTCGGTCAACGGCACCTTCTACGCGGCGCCGATGAGCGCCAACATGAAGTCGCTGGTCTGGTACTCGCCCAAGGCGTTCAAGGCAGCCGGCTACGAGGTCCCGAAGACCTGGGCCGAACTGGTCGCGCTCAGTGACAGGATCGCCCGGGCCGGCGGCCAGATGAAGCCCTGGTGCGGCGGCATCGGCTCGGGCACCGCCACCGGCTGGCCGGCCACCGACTGGCTGGAGGAGGTCGTGCTCGGCTCGTACGGCGGCGACGTCTACGACCAGTGGGTCAGCCACAAGGTGAAGTTCTCCGACGAGAAGATCACCACCGCGATGAAGACCGTCGCCGACTGGATGCAGAACCCGGCCTGGGTCAACGCGGGCTTCGGCGACGTCAAGACGATCGCCACCACCACCTTCCAGGACGCCGGCACCCCGATCCTCAGCGGCAAGTGCGGGATGCTCCAGCAGGCCTCCTTCTACCGCGCGCAGTGGCCCAAGGGCACCAGCATCGGGCCGGACGGCGACGTCTTCGCCTTCCAGCTGCCCGCGGTCAACCCGCAGGTCAACAGCCCGGTCGAGGGCGGCGGCGAGTTCCTGGCCGCGTTCTCCGACCGGCCCGAGGTGCAGGCCGTGCAGAACTACCTGTCCAGCTCCGAGTGGGCGAGCAGCCGGGTCAAGGTCTCGCCGGGCTGGGTCTCCGCCAACCAGGGCGTGGACAAGAGCCTGTACACCGACCCGATCGACAAGCTGTCCGCCGAGTCGCTCACCGACCCCGCGGCCACCTTCCGGTTCGACGGCTCCGACCTGATGCCCGCCGCCGTCGGCTCGGGCGCCGAGTGGAAGGCGCTGACCGCCTGGTTCGCCGAGGGCCAGTCGATCCAGAAGACGGCCGCCGACATCGACGCGGCCTGGCCGTAGGCCGACGGCGGCGGCCGACGACGGCAGCCGGACGCCACCGGGCAGCGCGGGTCCGCCCGCGCTGCCCTTCCCGTGCCCCGAGGAAGGACCCACCGCCATGCCCACCGACCCCCGGTCCGCCGGGCCGGCGCTCCACCTCGCCGACTCGCTGTGGCAGGACGCGGCGATCAAGTTCGGCAACACCGCGGGCGCCGTGCTGGGCTTCCTCGGCATCCTGCTCGTCGTCTTCTTCGCGGCCGGCCGCGCCACCGGACGCTTCTCCCGCCCGCTGGCGATCGCCCTGATGCTCGGCCCCGCCGCCGTCCTGCTGCTCACCGGCCTGGTGGTGCCGCTGCTGCGCACCGTCTACCTGAGCTTCTACGACGCGGACTCGACCACGTTCGTCGGCGGGAGGAACTACGGCTGGGCGGCGACCAGTTCGCCGATCCACGAGGTGCTGCTGAACACCCTGCTCTGGCTGGTGGTGGCCCCGCTCGCCGCCACCGGGCTGGGCCTGCTGCTGGCCATGCTGGTCGACCGGATGCGTGGTCAGGCGGTCTACAAGTCGCTGATCTTCATGCCGATGGCGGTCTCGCTGGTGGCCGCCTCGCTCATCTTCAAGCTGCTGTACGAGTCGCGCGGCAGCGGGCAGAACCAGGTCGGCCTGCTCAGCCAGGTCGTGGTCGCGCTCGGCTGGGACGACCCGCCGAACTGGATCCTCAGCCAGCCGCTGAACGACTTCCTGCTGATGTCCGCGATGGTCTGGGTGCAGACCGGCTTCGCCATGGTGGTGCTGTCCGCCGCGATCAAGGCCATCCCGGACGAGATCACCGAGGCGGCCCGGCTCGACGGCGCCACCGGCCTGCGGCTGTTCCTGCACGTCACCGTGCCGATGATCCGCACCACGCTGGTGGTGGTGCTCACCACCATCATGATCATCACGCTGAAGGCCTTCGACATCGTCCGCACCATGACCGGCGGCAACTTCGGCACCCAGGTGCTGGCCAACGAGATGTACTCGCAGAGCTTCGAGCAGTACAACACCGGCCGCGGCAGCGCCCTCGCGGTGATCCTCTTCCTCGCGGTGGCCCCCCTGGTGGTCTACAACATCGCCCTGCTGCGCAAGGAGCGTGCGACCCGATGAGCACCGAGCCCACCGACGCCCCCGCGCTCGCCGGGGAACCGGCCCCCGGCAAGGCGCCCCGACCCGACCTGCCGCCCGTCAAGGCCGTCCGCCGGGCGTTCGGCTCGCCGCTGGCGAGCGCCCTGGTGATCGCCGTCGCGGTGCTGTGGACCATCCCGACCGTCGGCCTGCTGGTCACCTCGCTGCGCCCGAAGCAGGACGTGGTCTCCTCCGGCTGGTGGGAGGCCTTCGTCCACCCGGACCTCGGCCTGGAGAACTACCGGGCGGTGCTGTTCGACAACTCCTTCGGCACCTCCGGCGGCCTGATGCCGTACCTGGTCAACTCGGTGGCGATCGCCGTCCCGGCCACGGTCTTCCCGCTGGTGCTGGCCGCGATGGCGGCGTACGCGCTGGCCTGGGTGCGGTTCAGGGGCAGCGACACGATCTTCTTCGTGGTCTTCGCGCTGCAGGTGGTGCCGCTGCAGATGTCGCTGATCCCGCTGCTGCGGCTGTTCTCCGGCGGCGCGCACCTGGGGTCGGTGACGGTGATCCCGGCGCTCAGTCTGAAGGACACCTACCTGCCGGTCTGGCTGACGCACACCATGTTCGCGTTGCCGCTGGCGATCTTCCTGCTGCACAACTTCATCGCTCAGCTGCCGCGCGACCTGATGGAGGCGGCGGTGGTGGACGGGGCCTCGCACTTCAAGATCTTCCGGTCGATCGTGCTGCCGCTGAGCGCGCCCGCGCTGGCCTCGTTCGCCATCTTCCAGTTCCTGTGGGTGTGGAACGACCTGCTGGTGGCGCTCACCTTCGCCGGCGGCAACCCGACCGTCGCGCCGATGACCTCCAAGCTGGCCCAGCTCTCCGGCTCCAACGGCAGCCGCTGGGAGCTGCTCAGCGCGGGCGCCTTCCTGTCGATGCTGATCCCGCTGGCGGTGTTCTTCGCCCTGCAGCGCTACTTCGTCCGCGGCCTGCTGGCCGGGTCGGTCAAGGGCTGACGGGACCGCGGAGGGGCGGTCCGGCCGCCCGCCCTCCTTGAACGAGCGCGGACAAACAGGTCGGATGCGGAGCGTTCGGCTCCTAGTTGGCCGGAAGTCGTGGCTGTGATGTGAGGGTTCTGGGGACGCGCCGGGGTCGGAGCCGGTAGGACGGAGGGCGGCAACTTCTGCCGTTGATCCGGTCATCCGACCTTGGGGGGTTGGCGTGAGGCTCAGAAAACGAATCGCCGGGCTGCTCGTGGGCATGCTCGCGGCGAGCGGACTGATGGTGGCACCCGCGGCGCACGCGGTCACCGCCGTCCTCGGCAACAACACCGTCGGTACCGCCACCGACTCCGGTGACTCCAACTACATCAACACCTCGCGCTTCGTGACGGGCGCCAGCGGCGGCACCGTCAACAGCGTCAGCGTGTACGTCGGGGCCGTCGGCTCCACGCCCAACGACCAGTACCAGGTGGCGGTCTACGGCGACGTGGCCGGCAAGCCCGGTCCGCTGCTCGGCTCATCGGCCGCCGGCACGCTCACCGCGCACTCCTGGAACACCCTGCCGGTCGCCGCGACGCTCGCGCCGAACACGCCGTACTGGCTGGCGTACAACTCCAACGGCGTCTCCGCCGCGGTCAACAACCTGAACTACTCCACCGGCGGCCAGAGCGGCTACTCCACCGGCGGCACGGCCTACGGCACCTGGCCCAGCAGCTTCGGCGCCGTCTCCACCGGCAACCTGAACTACTCGATCTACGCCACCTACACGCCGTCCGGCGGCGGTGGCGGCACCCCCGGCAGCGGACCCGGCAACGAGGGCCCGATCCTGCTGGTCACCAACTCGGCCAACCCGTACAGCACCTACTACGGCGAGATCCTCAAGGCCGAGGGCCTGAACTACTACAAGACCGCCGACCTGAGCACCGTCACCGCGACCACGCTCAACTCGTACGACGTGGTCCTGCTCGCGGAGAACCAGCTCACCGCCGCCCAGACCACCATGTTCACCACCTGGGTGAACGGCGGCGGCCGGCTCGTCGCGATGCGGCCCGACAAGCAGCTCGCCGGGCTGCTCGGCCTCACCAGCAGCACCGACACGCTGGCCGACGCCTACCTGAAGATCGACACCACCGCGGCCCCCGGCGCCGGGCTGACCCCGGACACCATCGGCTTCCACGGCACCGCGGACAAGTACGCGCTGAACGGCGCCACCGCCGTCGCCACCCTGTACAGCGACGTCGCCGTGGCCACCACCAACCCGGCCGTCACGCTGCGCACCGTCGGCACCGGCCAGGCCGCCGCGTTCACCTTCGACCTCGCCAAGTCCGTCGTGCAGACCCGCCAGGGCAACATCGCCTGGGGCGGCCAGCAGCGCGACAACGTCGACGGCATCGAGGCCAGCGAGATGTTCTTCGGCACCGGCGGACAGCTCAACTGGAACAACCTCGACAAGGCGCAGATCCCGATCGCCGACGAGCAGCAGCGCCTGCTCGCCAACCTGATCACCAGCATGGACGCCGCCAAGAAGCCGCTGCCGAAGTTCTGGTACTTCCCGCGGGACGTCAAGGCCGTCGTGGTGATGACCGGTGACGACCACGGCATCGGCGGCACCGGCGGCCGCTTCGACGGCTACGTCGCGCAGAGCCCGGTCGGCTGCAACGTCGCCAACTGGGAGTGCGTGCGCGCCTCGTCCTACATCTACACCAACGACCCGCTGACTGACGCCCAGGCCAAGGCCTACTCCGACCAGGGCTTCGAGATCGGCACGCACGTCACCACCAACTGCACGCCGTGGGGCACCCCCACCGACCTGCAGAACGTCTACGCCACCCAGATCGGCGCCTGGAAGGCCAAGTACACCTCGCTGCCCAACCCGGACAGCACCCGCACCCACTGCGTCGAGTGGGACGACTGGGCGACCCAGGCCAAGACCAAACTGGCCAACGGCATCCGGCTGGACACCGACTACTACTACTACCCGGCCAGCTTCGTGCAGGACCGGCCCGGCTACTTCAACGGCACCGGCCTGCCGATGAAGTACGCGGACAGCGACGGCAGCACCATCAACGAGTACCAGGCCACCACCCAGCTCACCGACGAGTCCGGGCAGTCCATGCCGGGCACCGTCAACACGCTGCTGGACAACGCCTACAACTCCAAGGGCTACTACACCGTCCTCACCGCCAACATCCACACCGACTACGCCGCCTCCACCGCCTCGGACCAGGTCATCGCCTCGGCCAAGGCGCACGGCGCCCCCGTCGTCTCCGGCCGCCAGCTGCTCACCTGGCTGGACACCCGCAACGGCTCCGCGTTCTCCGGCCTGAGCTGGAGCGCCAACACGCTCAGCTTCAGCATCACCGGCGGCGCCAACGGCCTGCGCGCCATGGTCCCGGTCAACTCGGCGGGCGGCACGCTCACCGGCATCAAGCAGGGCACCACCAACGTCAGCTACCGCATCGAGACCATCCACGGCGTCGCGTACGCCTTCTTCGACGGCAACGTCGCCTCCTACACCGCGACCTACGGCACCGACACCACCCCGCCGACGGTCACCGGCTCGGTGCCGGCCAACGGCGCCACCGGCGTCTCGGCCACGGCCCCGGTGAAGGCCTCGTTCGGCGAGCCCGTCCAGGCGAGCACCGTCAACGCCACCAACGTCACGCTGAAGACCACCACCGGCGCCGTCGCGGTGGCCGGCACCGTCTCGCTGGACGCCGCCACCAACACCGTCACCTTCACCCCGAGCGCCGCGCTCTCGCTCAGCACCGGCTACACGCTGAGCATCGCCAACGTGAAGGACCTGGCGGGCAACACCCAGACGGCCGCCTACACCGCCGCCTTCACCACCGCCGGCGCGCCGCCGCAGACCATCGGCAACAGCGCCGTCGGCAGCCAGCTCGACGACACCGACTCCAACCACCTCAACGGCTCCAAGATCACCACCGGGGCCTCCGGCATCGCGCTGACCTCGCTCAACGTGCACACCGGGCAGATCAGCGCCGCGCCCAACAACCAGTTCCAGATCGCCGTCTACAGCGACAACGGCGGCTCGCCGGACGCCCTGCTGGCCACCAGCTCGGTCGGCACGCTGAGCGCCAACGCCTGGAACAGCGCCCCGATCACCTACACGCTGGCGCCCGGCACCACGTACTGGCTGATCTACAACTCCAACGGCACCAGCTCCACCGTCAACAACATGCACTACGGCTCCGGCCCGGCCGGCTCGGGCGTCTACAGCAGCGCCTCCGTCCCGTTCGGCACCTTCCCGGCCAGCTTCGGCACCGCCGTGAAGGACAACCTCGTGTACTCCCTGTACGGCACCTACTAGCCGGTCGGCGCCCGGTGCGCCGGACCTCCACCCACCCGCCGGGGCGGTCCCGGTCACGATCCCCGTGGCCGGGCCGCCCCGGCGGCGTACGCTGAGGAGGCCGGCGGCCCTCCCCGCCGCGCCCCTCCGAAGCGAACCGAACGGAACGACCCGATGCCGTACGACCCCCCGACCCACTCGGTCGAGCGCTCCCTGCACCGGGCCGGAGCCCGCGTGGTGGCCGGACTGGACGAGGTCGGCCGGGGAGCCTGGGCCGGGCCGGTCATGGTCGGCGCCGCCGTCACCGGACTGCGCCGCCCGCCCGAGGGGCTGACCGACTCCAAGCTGCTCACCGAACGGCGCCGGGCCGCGCTCGCCCCGCTCCTGGAGGAGTGGGTGACCGCGTACGCGATCGGCTCCGCCTCGGCACGGGAGTGCGACGAGCTCGGCATGACCGCCGCGCTCCGGCTGGCGGCCGTCCGCGCCCTGGAGGAACTCCCGGTCCGGCCCGACGCGGTGATCCTGGACGGCAAGCACGACTACCTGGGAGGACCCTGGCGGGTCCGCACGGTGATCAAGGGCGACCAGTCCTGCGTCTGCGTCTCCGCCGCCTCGGTGCTGGCCAAGGTCCGGCGGGACGCGCTGATGGCCGAACTCGGCACCGACCACCCGCGGTTCGCCTTCGGGGAGAACGCCGGCTACCCGTCGCCGACGCACCGCGCCGCCCTGGAGGAGCTCGGCCCCACCGAGCACCACCGGCTCTCCTGGTCCTACCTGGACGCCCTGCCGCGCTGGAGCCACCTCAGGCGGCAGCGCAGCGCCGCCGACGCCGGCGAGCAGCTCTCGCTGGGTTTCTGAAGGGGTCGGGGGCCCGGCGCTTCCCTGGCGTTTCCCGCACGCCCTACGGCTGCTTCCGGCCACGTCCCGGTGCTTCCGGGCGGCCGGAACCGGCCGTCCGGGCGGCTCCGGAACCCGCCCGGCGGAGCCGGATCCTGACGGTTGGTCAGTATTCGTCCACCGGTCACCCGGGCGTCACCGCCAGTGCGCGCACAGCGCGCCAGACTTCCAACTGGTGGGGTGCCCGTGCGCATCCGACCGGCATTTGATAGGAATCCGGGTATGCCTGTCTTCCCCGAGGAGCCGGAGATTCACGAGACGATCCCGGGCCCCGGCGTTCCCCTTCCCCACAAGTCGGACGCACCTGCCCCCCGTATGCCTTCCCCCACCGCCGTCGCCGCTCCGGTCCCGGGCCCGCGCCCCGGCCCGCCGCGCCCCGCGCCGCCCCGTGCCGACCGGCCGGTCCCCGGCCCGCGGCCGCCGGCCCGTCCCAAGCCGAACCCCGCGCCGCGCCCCGGCCGACCGGAGGTCCAACTCCTGCCGGCCGGCGCGGCCGAGGCGATCGACCGCGCCGACGAGGCGGTCGACGCACTGCTGGAGTCCGGCCGCCGCCCCGGCGACGTGCTGGTCCTGACGGTCGGTGCGGCGCACCCCTGGCAGGAGCACGAGCTCAGCTTCGGCGAGGAGCGCTACTGGGCGCAGCTCGCCGACGGTGGCGACGTGTTCTACGCCGACGCGGCCGCGACGCGTCCGTTCCGCCGGGACGTGGTGGTCCTGGTGGTCAACGCGGACCGGTCGGAGCGGGTGACCGCCGCGGCGCGCAAGGCGCTGGAACGGGCCGGGAAGCTCCTGGTGGTCTGCGGCGAGACCGAGACGGTCGCCCCGCTGTTCGCCTGAGCCCCGTCCGCCCGTCCGCCTGTCCGTCCGTCCGCCGGTTCGGCCGTCCTCCGGTCTTCCGGCCCGCTGTCCGACCGCTCGCCCGCCGTGCCCGACCCGGCACGGCGGGCGGCCGGGTCGGGCACGGGTCGGGCACGGGCGGCGGGTCGCTCGGTGCTGCCCACGGGCCACTGCCTGCTGCCTGTTGTCCGCCTCCGCCGGCCCTCGTGGTCGGTCAGCGCGCGGCGGTGCGGCGGGCGGTCCGGGCCTCGTGCGTGCCGTCCAGGGCGCGGACCGCGTCCAGCGAGGTGACCGGGGCGACCGGCGGCTGCTGGGGGAGCGGTGCTTCGGACGCTGCGGCGGGCAGCCCGCGCGGGACGCGCGGCGGCAGTTCGGTGACGGTGTGGACCGGCCCGAGCGCCCAGGACCCGGAGTGAGGGTTGCGCCCGCGCCGGCCGTCGCCGAGCGACTGCCACCCCGCCGGGGTGAGCGTCAGGTACGAGCCGCAGCGGAGCCCGTGCAGTTCGGCGGCGGCCCGCAGCGCCCACATCCAGGCGCCGTCCTGCTCGGTCCAGTCCGGGACGCCCTCGCGGCAGCGCAGCAGGACGGCGGTCCGGCTCGGACTGGGACGCTTCAGGTCGTGCGGGGTGACCCGGCGGAGATGGCCGAGCAGTGCGTTGCGATGGTCCCACCCGTCGTTGAACTGCGGCCGGACGCCGAACGACGCCGACGCCACCACCCGGTTCCCGGCTCCCAGCACCGCGACCACCGTGGTCCCCGGCTGCGGGAGGTGCCGCAGGTGCAGCTCGGTGACGAACTCCCGGGGCGCCCGCAGCAGGGGCACGCCGTGGCTCCGCCACTCCGGCAGGGTGATGCTCCGGTGGCCGTCACAGCGGGAAGGACCTCGGTCGATGCCGTTGATCACGATCCTCCTTCCCGCGCTCGCGCCCCCCGGGGCGCGCGAGCGTACGCCGAAGGCCGGGTCCGGCGGACCAGGCATTGGATACCTTCCAATTCTCGGGCGAGAGCACTCCGAGCGGCAATGATGAAATGACGAACGCGGCCCGAAATCCCTGCTTCTGCCGGATATGTTCCACGCCCTCGACGGGGCCATTCGGCTGACCCGACGGTGAGCGGTAGGTGTACGGGCTGAAACCTTCCGGTGTACGTCCCCCGTACGCCCGGTGCCCCACCCCTCTCTGGCCACCGGCGGCCGGGGTTCTCCGGCCACCGGCCCCGACCCCGGCCCACCCGCCGCCTCCTCCCCTCCGCCGCCGGGTGCGGGCGGTGGCGGTCCCGGGGCCGGGTGTCACACCCGGTGGTCGGGTCTCATCCCCGGACCGCGAGGACGAGGGGGAGGACGGCGGTCGCACCGGCCTGCCGGAGCAGGCGGGCGGCGACCGTCAGGGTCCAGCCGGAATCGACCAGGTCGTCGACCAGCAGGACCGGGCCCGGGGCGGCGGCCAGCGCCTCGGCCAGGTCCGGTGGCAGGGCGAGCGCCCCGGCGACCGAGCGCAGCCGTTGGGCGCTGTTGCTGCGCGGGCCGTGCGGGGGCTCCCCGGTGGCGTACTCGATCCGGCCGAGCAGGGGCATCCGGCCGATCGAGGCCAGGCCGGCGGCCAGGTCGGAGACCAGCCGGGGGCGGGTGGAGGAGTCGAGCGCGACCACGCCGACCGGGCGGTCGAGCCGCTGTCCGTCCGGGCCCTCCGGACCGGCCCAGCCGCCGGGCCCCCTGGCCCAGTCCGCGACCACCCCGACCATCGCGTCCAGCACCTCGCGCGGCAGCGGGCCGTCCGGCGAGCGCTCGTCCAGCAGCGAACGCAGCCGGCCGCCCCAGCCGATGTCGGACAGCCGGCCCAGGGCGCGCCCCGGCTCGGCCTGCTGGGCCGCGGGGATCCGGCCCTTCAGCGGGACGCCCAGGGACTCCATGCCGGTGGGCCACATCCGCCGGGTCTCGAAGGAGACACCGGGGCGGCCGAGCGCGGCCCGGGCCGCGTCCAGCGCGGCCGCGGAGACCTCGGCGGAGTGCCTGGGCGGGGTGCAGCGGTCGCACCGGCCGCACGGGGCCGCCTCCGGGTCGTCGAGCTGGCGGCGCAGGAACTCCATCCGGCAGCCCTCGGTGGCCACGTACTCCCGCATCGCCTGCTGCTCGGCCTCGCGGGCCCGGGCGACCTTGGCGTACCGCTCGGCGTCGTACCGCCAGGGCTCGCCGGTGGCCTCCCAGCCGCCGCGCACCCGGCGCACCGCGCCGTCCACGTCGAGGACCTTGAGCATGGTCTCCAGCCTGGTGCGGCGCAGGTCGACCGAGGTCTCCAGGGCGGCGGTGGAGAGCGGCCGGCCCGCCTCGGACAGCGCGTCCAGCGTCCGGCGGACCTGCTCCTCGGCGGGGAAGCCGATCGAGGCGAAGTACCGCCAGATCGCCTCGTCCTCCCGGCCCGGCAGCAGCAGGACCTCGGCCCGGTCCACGCCGCGGCCGGCCCGGCCGACCTGCTGGTAGTAGGCGATGGGGGAGCTCGGCGAGCCGAGGTGCACCACGAAGCCGAGGTCCGGCTTGTCGAAGCCCATGCCCAGGGCGGAGGTGGCGACCAGGGCCTTCACCCGGTTCTCCAGCAGCGCCGCCTCGGCCTCCCGGCGCTCCGCGTCCTCGGTCCGCCCGGAGTAGGCGGCCACCTGGTAGCCGCGCCCGCGCAGGAACTCGGTGACCTCCTCGGCGGCGGCCACCGTGAGGGTGTACACGATGCCGGAGCCCGGCAGGTCGGGCAGGTGGTCGGCGAGCCAGGCCAGCCGGTGCGCCGGGTCGGGCAGCGGCAGCACCGCCAGGCTGAGGCTCTCCCGGTCCAGCGGCCCGCGCAGCACCAGCGCCTGCTCGTCGCCGGCGCCGGTGCCCAGCTGCTCCGCGACGTCCGCCGTGACCCGGGCGTTCGCGGTCGCCGTGGTCGCCAGCACCGGGACGCCGGGGGAGAGCTCGGCCAGCATGGTGCGCAGCCGCCGGTAGTCGGGCCGGAAGTCGTGGCCCCAGTCGGAGATGCAGTGCGCCTCGTCGACCACCAGCAGACCGGTGGAGGCGGCCAGCTTGGGCAGTACGTGGTCCCGGAAGTCGGGGTTGTTCAACCGCTCGGGGCTGACCAGGAGGACGTCCACCAGGCCGTCGGCGACCTCCTGCTGGATCTGCGACCACTCCTCGGGGTTGGCCGAGTTGATCGTCCGGGCGCGGATCCCCGCCCGGGCGGCCGAGTCGACCTGGTTGCGCATCAGGGCGAGCAGCGGGGAGACGATCACGGTCGGACCGGCGCCGCGTTCGCGGAGCAGCGCCGTGGCGATGAAGTAGACGGCGGACTTGCCCCAGCCGGTCCGCTGGACGACCAGGGCGCGGCGGCTGTCCACCACCAGGGCCTCGATGGCTCTCCACTGGTCCTCGCGCAGCGCCGCGCCGGGGCCGGCGAGCTCGCGCAGCACGGCTTCCGCGGCGGCCCGGACGGCGTCGCGGTCGGCGGGGGTGGTCGGGTGGGGTTCGCGCGTCTGCATGGGGTCATGGATACCGTGCGGCACGGACGGACCGCGAATGCCGGGCTGTGGACAGAGTGGCGTTGATCGGTTGATCCGATGTCAAATCGGCCCGAACGCCGTGAAATGCGGGCCATTCGGGTGAGGAGATGCCGAACCCCCCGAGTTATCCACAGGCCGGGGCCAATCGTCCGCAGTCGGACGCGATTCGGTCCATGCTTTCCGCCATGACCGCAGACGACCGCACCACCACCCCCGCCCCGCGCCCCGGCCACCTCCCGGTCCGGCTGCGCGGCCCCGCCGACATGGCGGAGATGCTCCCCTACCTGCTGGGCTTCTTCCCCGACGACAGCATCGTCGCGGTGGGTCTGCAGGGCGCCGCGCTCGACCAGGGCGGGGTGATCCGGATCGACATCCCGGAGGACCCCGCCGACTGGGAGCGCACCGCGGTGGAGTCCGCCCGGCTGCTGGTCGAGCTGTCCGAACAGCGCGACCGCCGCCCCGTCCAAGTCCTGCTCTACCTGTGCCGGGACCCTGCCGGGGGCGTCGGCACGCCCGAGGACGCCCACGCCGTGCTGGCGCGGCTCCGTCCGCTGGCCGCCGCGCTCGCCCGGGCCTTCCGGGACGAGCGGGTGGCCGTCAAGGAGTCGCTGTGCGTCTCCGGGGGCCGCTGGTGGTCCTTCCTGTGCACCGGGATCGACTGCTGTCCGCCGGACGGCACCCCGGTCCGGGCCGCCCACCAGCCCAGCCCGCTCGCCGCCGCGGCCACCTACGCGGGCCTCGCCCCGCGCGGCAGCCGCAAGGCGATCGTGGCCGGGCTGGCCCCGATCGGCCCGCCGGGCTCCGAGACGCAGCGCCGCGCCCTGGAGGACGCCGGGCCGCCCTTCGTCCGCGAGCTGGCCGGCCCCGGCGGCCGGGAGGCGGCCGTCGAACGCACCGCGGCGCTGCTCGCCGAGGCGGTGGCCGAGTTCCGCGCCGGAGCCCGCGAGTTGGACACCGCGCGCACCGCCAGGCTGCTGATCGGCATGCAGGACAAACTCGGCCGGGACCGCGCCGCCGAGTACGCCGAACCGGACGAACTCGCCGCCGCCCAGCGGCTGTGGCGGTTCCTGGTCCAACGCTGCGTCGACCCGTTCGGGCACCTGGCGGCCCCACCGCTGACCCTGCTGGCCTGGACGTCCTGGCTGGCGGGCGATCCGGCCACCGCCCGGGTCGTGCTGGCCAGGGCGCTGGAGCTGGAACCGGCCTACACCCTGGCCCAGCTCCTCTACGAATCGCTGAACGCCGGCATCGCCCCGGAGGCCCTGCTCCGGGTCGTCCGCCGCGAACGCACCACCCGCCTACGCGACCCGCAGCCCCCGCACCCCGCGGAGCTCCCGCCGGCGCCCCCCGGGGCGGGCCCGGCCGACCCCGCCCCGGCCGCCGTCGGACCGGTCGCCGCCGGACCGGCCGCCGACCGCGGAACCTCCCCCGGGGAGCGATCCGTCGGCTTCGACGCGCACCAGGCGCCGGACCGTGAGGCCCCCGCGCCCGAACCGTCCGCTCCCGGGGCGGGCCGCCCCGAGCCCGAGCCCGAGCCCGGGCCGGGCGCCGTGCCCGGCTCCGCCCCGGACGACGGACCGCCGACCGCGGCGGCCTGCCGCGCCGAGCGGGTGCGCCGCTCCTGCGCCCACCGGATCACCCCGGCGAGCACCCGCGTCCGATCGGCCCGGACGCACCGGAACCGACACGCGATCGGAGACTGACCCGTGCGAACCCCCGCCCCCGCTCCGCAGGACGGCCGGCTACACCTCGCCGCGCGCCATCCGGACCAGCCGGTCCAGAACGGTCCGGCCGCTGGTCCGCACCCCGTCGTGCTCCCACTCGTTGGTGATCCAGACCCGTGTGCCGGCCACCGCGTCCGCGGTCTCCAGCGAATGCGCCGTGTCCACGTACATGTCGTCGTGGTACACCGCCGCGTACACCGGTACCCGGTTCGCCGCCAGGCGCGGCAGGTCGTACAGGTCGGGCCAGTCGGTGCGCTCCGCCAGCAACTGCGCCGTCTCGCGCAGCGGCCGCAGCGCCGGGTCGGTCTCGAACATCCAGGGGTGGATCGTCTCGCCGGTGAACAGCACCGGCCCGTCCCCGGCCAGCGCCGCCTCGGCGTCGAACTCGGGGAACTCCTTGCGCACCCGCTCCGCGGACCAGTCGGTGGCCCCCGGGTCGACCGAGCGCTGCCCGTAGATCGACTCGTGCAGGACGGCGTACAGCGGGTTCTGTGCGAAGGACAGGTGCGACTGCGCCCCGGCCAGGAAGGTGTCCGAGAGCTCCGGTCCGTCCGGCCCGTCCACCCAGGCCTCCTCCAGCAGGTAGTGCAGGACGGAGGAGCCGGTGCCGCCGCCCAGCATCAGGCCCAGCGCCTGGAACGCCCGGACGGTCAGCGTCCCCCCGTCGGGGAGGGTCGCGGGCCGCTCCAGCAGGTGCGCCGCGATTCGCCGTACCGCCGCCACGTCCTGGGGGAAGCGCGCGTAGTGCCCGGCGTTCTTGCGGGCGATGCGCGGGAAGGCCGCGCGGTAGACCTCGTCCGCCGAGCGGCGCAGCCCGGCCAGGCCGCCGGTGACGAAGGCCTCGCGCAGGTGCTCCGGCGCCAGCGAGAGGTAGGTCAGGGTGCAGAAGCCGCCGAAGCTCTGGCCCAGCAGGCTCCACACGCCGTCCTCGCCGAGCAGCCGGCGGCGGATCAGTTCGGCGTCCCGGACGATCGAGTCGGCCCGGAAGTGCGCCAGGTACTCGGCCTGCTGCCGGGCGTCGCCGCGGCGGGCCAGGGTCTGCCGGTTGGCGGGGGTGGAGCGGCCGGTGCCGCGCTGGTCCAGCAGCAGCACCCGGTAGTCGTCGAGCGCCCGGTCCAGCCAGCCGTCCCGCCCCAGCGGCCGGTTGGCCTTCCCGCCCGGGCCGCCCTGCAGGTACACCAGCCACGGCAGTTCGTCGTGCTCGCGTCCGGCGGCCACCACCTCGCGGGCGTAGACCTCGATCGTCTCGTCCCCGGGGGCACCGTGGTCCAGCGGCACCCGGAAGACGTGGTCGGTGGTGACGATTCCGGGGATGCGGCCGAGGGAGGACATGCAACTCCTAGGTGCGAGCTGGTCACAGGCGGGGCGCGACGCCGGTCGCCGGGGTCGCCGGTGCGTCCGTCGTCGTCCTCGCACCGTATCCTGACGGCGGACCGGAGCCGCCGGGGGGCGTCCGTCACGTGCGGAGAACCCCGGACGGCACCACGACACAGCGGGCGCCACGGGTGTCGGTCACGGAGCGCCGAACGACCCTCGGCCCGCGGCCGCCTCCGACCGGACGTCCGCCCGACGGGCGTGACCTGGGGCAGGTGTGGTGCGTTCAATCTGCGGGACGCCGCCACCCGAACCGGAACCGCCGACCGGACCGCGGCCGGGCCGACCGTCCCGGGCACCGGTCACGCGTCGTTCGACCCGGCGCGGCCGACCCCGGGGCGGCCGCGACGTCCGGACCGGGACACCGCCCCCGCCGGGGCGGGGCGCCGGAGGTCCGGTCCGACCGGAGTCACAGCCGCGTGTACCGGCGGCAGAGCAGCACAGTCCGCGAACGAGCACGCTCGCGGCCGACCGAGCCCGCAGCCCTCGGCCGGTCGGGGGGAGGAGAGCCCGGTGACCGACCCAAGGCCACCCCACGCAGCGCCCCAACCGCTGCCACCCGCCAACCCGCCGTCCCCGGGCGCCGCCGCGCCGCCCGGCCGCCCGGCCGTCCCTCCGCACCCCCGCCAGGCCACCCCGCCGTACGGGACGCCCACCGGCCCCGTCCCGGGAACGGCCGGACCCGCCCCGGCGGTTCCCGGCACCCCCGCCTACGGCACGCCGACCCACGGCACGCCCCCGTTCGGCACGCCGACCCACGGCACCCCGGTGGGCGCCGCGCACCCGGGCGCCCACCCCTACCCGGGCCCTGCGGCCACGCCCCCGTACGGCACACCGGCCGGCGGCGCGCCCTACGGGGCCGGCGGCACCCCGCCGTACGGCACCGTGACGCGGCCGGCCGCAGGTCACCCGGCGGGCGGGCGCGGCGGTCCGGGGCCGCGGGCCGACCAGCCGTCAGGGCCGCCGGGAGCGGCCGGAGTCCGGTCGGAGCAGGTGGCGGGCGCGCCCGCCACCGGCCCGGCCAGGGGACCCGCCCAGGCACCCCCGCCCCGGCCGCAGCCCTCCGCCGCGCACGACGTCCTGTGCGTCAACGCCCCGAGCATGGCGGCCTCCGGGCCGGACGGCCAGCTCCGGGGCCAGGGCCTGCACGGCTTCTTCCGGCACGGGGTGCGCACCCTGGCCCGGGTGGAGCTGCGGCTGGGCGGGGTGGAGCCGCTCCCGCTGCAGGGCACCCTGACGTCCGCGGCGGCGGCCCGGTTCGTCGGCTCGGTCCGGGTGCCGGGCGACCTCGACCCGGACCCGGCGCTGACGGTCGAGCGGCTGCGGCACGCCGACGGCGCGGAGACGGTGACGGTCCGCAACACCGGGGCCCGTCCCGCCCGGCTCCCGCTGGAGATCGCGCTCGGCACCGACCTCGGCCTGCTCACCGACATCGCGGCGGGCCGCCGCTCCGCCGACCTGCCGGGCCAGGTCCAGTCGTCCGGCCTGCGCTGGGTCGGTCAGGGCCGGGCCGCCACCGTCAGCGCGCGGCCCTCGCCGCACGCGGTGCTGGCCGGAGCGGGCGTGCTGCGCTGGGACTTGGAGATCCAGCCCGGCGCCCGGTGGTCGGTCGACCTGCGGGTCGAGCTGGAGACCCCGTCGACGGCGCGGCCGCCGACGGGGCGCGGCCCGGGCGTACCGCTGCCCTGGTCCGAGCCCGAGATCCGGGCCGACGACCGCCGGGCCGCCCGCCTGGTCGCCCGCGCCCTGGACTCGATGGGCGGCCTGCTGCTCGCCGACGCCGACCGGCCGACCGACCTCTACACCGCCTCGGGCGCCCCCTGGCGGTTCGGCCTGACCGCCGCCGACGCGCTCTGGGCCGCCCGGATGACCCTCCCCCTGGGTACCCGGCTCGCCGCCGGCACCCTGCGGGCGGCCGCCCGCCGCCAGCACCAGAGCGCCCCACCCGCCGCCCCGCCGACCGCCATGCCCGCCCGCCCGGCCGACGCGGCCGCGGGCGAGGGCACGCCGGCCCCGGAGGGCGCCCCCGCTCCGGCCGGCGGCGAGGCCGGCCCGGCCCAGGCGCTGGACGGGGTGATCCCCGGTCCGCTGCGGCACGGCGGCCCCGAGCTGCCGGCCAGCTGCACGGCGACGGAGGCCACCCTGCTGTTCGTCACGGTGCTGGCGGAGGCCTGGCGCTGGGGCATGCCCCGGGCCGAGGTCGCCGAGCTGCTCCCGGCGCTGGAGCGGGCGCTCGGCGCGCTGCGGGCCGCGGTGGTGGAGGGACCCGAGGGCCCGGTCGGGTTCGTCGGCGACTTCGGGCGCCCGGCCGAGGAACGCGCCGCGCGCCCCGGTCCGGCCCGCTGCGAGGTCCAGGCGCAGGCCCACCGGGCGGCCCTCCAGGGAGCCGACCTGCTGGACGCCTTCGACCGGCCCGGGGCGGCCCAATGGCGCACCTGGGCAGCCGAGTTGAGGGAACGGTTCCGCGAGCGTTTCTGGATCGACGACCTGTCCGGCGGCCGCCCGGCCGCCGCCCTGCTGGCCCCGGACCGTCCCGTGCCGGCCCTCGCCTCCACCCTGGTGCACCTCTTCGACCCCGGCCTGGCCGCCGAGGGCGAACTGCACGAGGGCCTGCTCGACCGCGAGCAGACCCGGCTGCTGGCCCAGCGCCTGGTGACCCCGGAGCTCGACTGCGGCTGGGGCCTGCGCACCCTGAGCGCCAAGTCCCCCCGGTTCAACCCGCTGGGCCACCGCAGCGGCGCGGTGCGGGTCCAGGAGACCGCGCTCGCGGTGAGCGGCCTGGTGGACGCCGGCTTCGAGCGGGAGGCCGAAATACTGCTGGAGGGCCTGCTGGAGGCGTCCGCGCACTTCGACGGCCGACTGCCGGAGATGTACGCCGGCGAGCAGCGGGTCGCCGACTGCCCGCCCGTTCCCCACCCGGCCGCCTGCCGCCCGGCTGGGGTCTCCGCGGCGGCCGCCGTCCACCTGGTGCTCTCCCTGGCGGGCGTCCGCCCGGACGTCCCGTCCGGGCGGGTGGCCACCCGCCCGGCGAGCACCGCCCCGCTGGGCGCGCTGGAGCTGACCGGCCTGCGGGTGGCCGGCGAGCCGTTCTCGGTCCGGGTCAGCCGGATCGGTGTCGCGGTCGTGGAGGAGGCGCCGTCGTTCCTGCAACTCGCCGCCGGCTGAACCCCTCCGCCGAGCCTCCCGGCGGAGCGGAAAAGCGCTGTGGTCTGTGATTATCGTCAGAGAGACGACTAAGATCGGCGACATGTCGCGTTATGACCCGTCGGCCTTCCCCCCGTTCGCAGTCACGGTTGACCTCGTGGTGCTGACGGTGCGCGACCACGAACTGTGCGCCCTGCTGGTGAAGCGCGGCGAGGCGCCGTTCCAGGGCTACTGGGCGCTGCCCGGCGGCTTCGTGCGCCTGGACGAGGGCCTGGCCGAGGCGGCGTCCCGGGAACTGGCGGAGGAGACCGGACTGCGGGCCCAGTCGCTGCCGGGCAGCCTGCCCGTCGGGCAGACCCCCGCCGGGGCGCACCTGGAACAGCTCGCCACCTACGGGCACCCGCAGCGGGACCCCCGGATGCGGGTGGTCAGCGTCGCCTACCTGGTTCTCGCCCCGGACCTGCCCTCGCCCCGCGCGGGCGGCGACGCCAGCAGCGCCCGCTGGGCACCGGTGCGCGAACTGTTCGGCGAGGAGCGCAACGACGGCGTGCTGCTCGCCTTCGACCACGAGCAGATCCTGGCCGACGGGGTGGAGCGCGCCAGGTCCAAGATCGAGTACTCCTCGCTGGCCACGGCCTTCTGCCCCCCGGAGTTCACCGTCGGGGAGCTGCGCCGGGTCTACGAGGCGGTGTGGGGCGTGGTGCTCGACCCGCGCAACTTCCACCGCAAGGTCACCGGCACCCCGGGCTTCCTGCTCCCCTCCGGCGGCACCACGACCCGCCAGGGCGGCCGCCCCGCCCAGCTGTTCACGGCCGGCGGCGCCACCGTCCTCAACCCCCCGATGCTGCGCCCCGAGTCCTGAGCCCGAGTCCTGAGCCCGGCCGACCCCGGATCCGACGGGCCCGGTTCGGACCGGCCCGGCGACCGACCAGAACCCTTGCCGCCAACGGGTGGTGACGGTCCGTGAGAAAGCCGTCAGCGCGGCGAGAAGGCTGTCGCCTGTACGGGTGAGGTCGGCGCTGACACCGTCCGCGGCCCATCCGGAATGCCCGGTTTCCCCGCTTCCGCGCCCTACTGTGCAGGCTCAGGCCGGACGGACACCCCCGGCCCGTCGGCGGGCGAGGGAGCGGGCAGCGATGATCCAGATCACCGGACTGACCAAGGCGTACCGGCGGGGGCGTCCGCCCGCGGTGCTCGACCTGGGCTTCGACGCCCGCCCGGGGATGGTCACCGCGCTGCTCGGCCACGAGGGGGCGGGCAAGACGACCGCGCTCCGGCTGATGGTGGAGCTGGAACGGGGCCACGGCCTCACCCTGTTCGACGGCCGGACGTACCGGCGGATCCGGCGCCCGGAACGGGAGATCGGCGTCCTGCTGTCCACCGGCCGCCCGGAGGCCGGGCACCCCGGGCAGCGGGCCCGGTCGCACCTGCGGATGCTGGCCGGCGCGGTCGGCGTCCCGGCCCGCCGGGCCGACGACCTGCTGGAGCAGACCCGGCTCGCCGCCGTCGCGGACCACCGGCTCGGCACCTTCTCGCCCGGCATGCACCGCCGCCTCGCCCTGGCCGCCGCCCTGCTCGGCACCCCCTCGACGCTGCTGCTGGACGCCCCCACCGAGGGCCTGTCCCCGAGCAACGAGGAGTGGTTCCGGGCCTTCCTGCGCTCCTTCGCGGTCTCCGGCGGCACCGTGCTGACCACCACCCGCTCGCCCGAGGAGGCCGCCGAACTCGCCGACCGGGTGATCACCCTGGACGCGGGCCGACTGACCGCCGACCAGCCGGTGGTGGAGTTCCGCCGCACCAGGCTGCACCCCGAAGTGCTGGTCCGCGGCCCGCAGATGGCCCGCCTCGCGGACCTGCTGGTCGCCCAGGGCGGCCAGGTCCGGCGCAACGGCGGGGCCGGACTCGCGGTGAGCGGCGTCGGCCGCACCGAGATCGGCGAACTCGCCTACCGCAACGGCATCCTGCTGCACGAACTGGCCGACCGGGTGGCGGAGCGTCCGGTCCCCTACCCCGCCGCCCTGCCCAGCGGCTCGGGCCGTTCCGGCCGGGTGGCGATCCGGACGGCGGCCGCCCCCGGCGGCCAACCGTCCGAAGGGCAGCACCCGGTGACCGTCGGCCGCCCGGCCGGGCCGGAGCGCCCGCTCGACCACCGCGGCCTGCAGGCCGGCCGCTGGGCCGCCGCCGCGCTCGCACCGAACCCGCCGGGCCCGGAGCGGGAACAGGGCGCGGACCAAGGCCAGGGCGCGGACCAAGGCCAGGGTCGGGAGCGGGGCCGGGAGCAGGGCCGGGCCGAGGAGCCCTCGCTGCCCGCTCCGACGCCGCCCCCGGCGGTGCCGACCCCCGCCGTCGACCTGACCCGGCGGACACCGAGGGCGCCCAGGGCGCCGCGGACGCCCAGCGGGGCCTCCGCGCTCGGCCACCCGGAGGCGCGGGCGGCGACGCGGCCCGCGCGGCCGGTCGCGCCGGAGCCCGCGGCCGACGCCGAGCAACTGGCCGCCAACCCGACCGACGCGGAGCTGCTGACTCCCGCGCGGATCAGGGGAGTCGGCCACCGCCCCGCGCCCGTCCGCCCCTTCCCGGGGCGCCCGTGGCCGACCCCGGCCGACGCCGCCGAACTGCGCCCGGCCGAACCCGCCGGACCGGCGGCCCGGCCCCGGCAGCCGGCCGCGACGGGCACCGGCGCAGGAACCGAAACAGGAGCAGGAACAGGCACGGCAGCGGACGCGGTGGCGCGGCGCGCTGCCGGCGGCGACGAGAACGGGAGCGAGTGACCGTGCGGGTGGTGGCGAGTGAGGTGCGGCGGCTGCGCGGGGTGCGCTCCACGTGGGTGGTGGTCGCGGGCGCGCTGCTGGTGAACGCGGCGGTGGCGGCGTTCACCGCGAGTCGGCTGCCGGCCGGGGAGTTGGCGGTGCCGGACGCGGTGCGGGCGGTCGCGGCGGTGGTGCCGGTGCTGCCGCTGCCGCTGACCGCGCTCGCGGCGGCGGTGCTCGGCGCGCTGTCCTACGGCAACGAGACGCGTTGGCCCGGCCTGCCGGCCTCCCGGGTGACCCTGGGGCGCCGGCTCGGCGGACTGCTGGCGAAGGCGGTGGTGGTGGGCGCGGCGGCGGTCCTGCTGGCGGTGGCCGCGCTCGGCCTGAACGCCCTCGCCGCCTGGCCCGCGCTGCCCGCCGGGACGGACGCTTCGGCGCTGCTCGACCCGTCCGCGCTGCCGATCGGCCCGTTCGCGGCGGGCGGGATCGGCCGTCCGCTGCTGGCGTTCCTGGCGCTGGCGGTGGCGGGCGGCTGGGCCGGGCTGCTGATCACCTCGCTGGTCCGCAGCGCCGTCGTCGGCATCCTGCTGACCGGCGCGCTGCCCGCCCTGCTGGAACCCACCGCGGGCCTGCTGCTGCACCGCACCGGCCGCAACTGGCCTTTCTGGGTACGGGAGTTGCTGCCCTTCCAGTACGGCCTGGACTGGGTCCGCGACGCCGCCGACCGGACGGCCGGCGCGCTGGACGGCGTGGTGGTGGCCGCCCTGCTGGCCCCCGCCGGGCTGCTGGTGCTGGCGGCGGTGCTGGCCCAGCTGCGCCGCCGCGGCCTCTGAGCCGCCGACCCGCCGTCCGGAGGGTCGGCTCGGGCCGGCGCGGGTCGGCGCGGGCGGCACCGAGAGGGCCGGAGGGCGCGGGGGAGCGGCGCTCGGAAGGCCCCTGACGGTGTGACAGCCGGGACGGTCGCAACCGTCGGGGAAAAACACACCGGATGACCGGTATGCGCATTTACGACTGATAAGAAGTCAATTATCCAGACACGGTCGATCACCCTTTCGTGTGCTTTTCACGAGAATGCTCAAGGCGGCTCCGCCGATCGCCGACAAATGATGGCGTGAGTACCCTTGCGCACCCCACCGTGACCGCCGCTCGTCAGGCCGAGTCGATCTCCGCCCCCGAGCTGGACCGTTTCCCGTACGCCGACCGCCCGGCCCCGCCCGCGCCCCGCTGGGAGGGGGCCGAGAGCGACCTCGCCCGGGTCGGGCGGAAGACCACCAGCAGCCGCGGCCGCGGCCTGCACGGCCAGCTGGTCCAGCAGCTCGGCCAGATGATCGTCTCCGGCGACCTGGGCGCCGACCGCCCGCTGGTGCCGGAGGAGATCGGCCAGCGCTTCGAGGTCTCCCGCACCGTGGTGCGCGAGTCGCTCCGGGTGCTGGAGGCCAAGGGCCTGGTCTCGGCCCGGCCGAACGTCGGCACCCGGGTCCGCCCGGTGAGCGACTGGAACCTGCTGGACCCCGACATCATCGAGTGGCGCGCCTTCGGCCCGCAGCGCGACGAGCAGCGCCGCGAGCTGTTCGAGCTGCGCTGGGCGATCGAGCCGCTGGCCGCCCGGCTGGCCGCCGGCCACGGCCGGGAGGACGTCCAGCACCGGCTGGTCGAGCTGACCGAGATCATGGGCCACGCCGGCAACCAGGGCGACCTGGTCAGCTACGCCCGGGCCGACGCCGAGCTGCACGGCCTGGTGCTGCAGATGGCCGGGAACCGGATGCTGGAGCACCTGTCCGGCATCGTGGCCGGCGCCCTCCAGGTCTCCGGCGGCTCCGGCAGCACCTGCGAGCGCCCGTCCGAGTCGGCGGTCAGCCTGCACGCCCGCCTGGTGGACGCGCTCGGCACCGGCGACGGCACCGCCGCCGAGGCCGCCGTCCGCGCGCTGCTCACCGTCCACCCGGACATCGAGCACGCCGTCCCCGCGCCGCGCGAGCACTGAGCGGCCGACTCCGGTCGCCGCTCCGAGCCGGATGGCCCTTCCGCTGCCCCACCCGCGCAGCCGAGGGGCCATCGGCACGTCAGGGGCCCGGGCGGCCCCGCCGGCCCCGCGGATAGGCCGCTCGGGGGCTGCCCGCACCGGTCGCCGGGTGGTGTGACGGGCGCCACGACGGGCATGCGTAACACTTGAGTGGCGGCAGCGATGTGTACGGAGCGGAAGCAGCTCCGGAATATCACCACAAGCCAGTCGGCTGTGATGGTCCGCGGCGCTGCTGCCGTCCTGCAGACCCCGGTCACCGTCCTCCCGCCCGAGCCCGAGCAGTCGGGCCGGTCGGTGCGGGTTCGTGTCCACTCATCGTCCGAGAGGTTGTTCGTGTCGGCCAGCACATCCCGTTCGCTTCCCCCCGAGATCGCCGAGTCCGCGGCACTGCTGGCGCTCATCGAGCGGGGCAAGGCCCAGGGGCAGATCGCCGGTGACGACGTGCGCCACGCGTTCGAGGCGGACCAGATCCCGGTCACCAAGTGGAAGAACGTCATGCGCAGCCTCAATCAGGTGCTGATCGAGGAGGGGGTGGAGCTGATGGTCAGCGCGGCCGAACCGGCCGGCGCCAAGCGCAAGAGCGTCGCGGCCAAGAGCACCACCAAGCGCACCGCGACCAAGGCGGTCACCACCCGTACGCCGGTCGCCCAGACCAAGCCCCCGGTGCGGATCGCCCCCGCGGCGAACATCGCCCCGCCCGTCTCGGTGTCCGCCTCGGTGACCAGCGCCGAGGTCACCGTCGTCGAGAGCATCGACGTCGCCGAGGCCAAGGCCGCCGTCAAGAAGGCCGCCGCCGCCCCGGCGAAGAAGGCGGTGGCCAAGAAGGCCGCCGCGCCCGCCAAGAAGACCGCCGCCAAGAAGACCGCGGCGGCCGGCAAGCCCGGCGCCAAGGGCGACGAGGAGGCCATCGGCGAGGAGGAGCTCCTCGAGGACGTGGCGCTGCCCGGCGACGTCAAGGAGGGCGAGGCCGAGGAGGAGACCGACCAGGGCTTCGTGCTCTCGGACGACGACGAGGACGACGCCCCGGCCCAGCAGGTCGCGGTGGCCGGCGCCACCGCCGACCCGGTCAAGGACTACCTCAAGCAGATCGGCAAGGTCCCGCTGCTCAACGCCGAGCAGGAGGTCGAGCTCGCCAAGCGGATCGAGGCCGGCCTGTTCGCCGAGGACAAGCTGAGCCAGGCCGACAAGCTCGCCCCCAAGCTCAAGCGCGAGCTGGAGATCATCGCCGAGGACGGCCGCCGCGCCAAGAACCACCTGCTGGAGGCCAACCTCCGCCTGGTGGTCTCGCTGGCCAAGCGCTACACCGGCCGCGGCATGCTCTTCCTGGACCTGATCCAGGAGGGCAACCTCGGCCTGATCCGCGCGGTCGAGAAGTTCGACTACACCAAGGGCTACAAGTTCTCGACCTACGCGACCTGGTGGATCCGGCAGGCGATCACCCGCGCCATGGCCGACCAGGCCCGCACCATCCGCATCCCGGTGCACATGGTCGAGGTCATCAACAAGCTCGCCCGCGTGCAGCGCCAGATGCTCCAGGACCTGGGCCGCGAGCCCACCCCGGAGGAGCTGGCCAAGGAACTCGACATGACCCCCGAGAAGGTCATCGAGGTCCAGAAGTACGGTCGCGAGCCGATCTCGCTGCACACCCCGCTCGGCGAGGACGGCGACAGCGAGTTCGGTGACCTGATCGAGGACTCCGAGGCGGTCGTCCCGGCCGACGCGGTCTCCTTCACCCTGCTCCAGGAGCAGCTGCACTCGGTGCTGGACACCCTGTCCGAGCGCGAGGCGGGCGTGGTCTCGATGCGCTTCGGCCTCACCGACGGCCAGCCGAAGACGCTGGACGAGATCGGCAAGGTCTACGGCGTGACGCGCGAGCGCATCCGGCAGATCGAGTCGAAGACCATGTCGAAGCTGCGCCACCCGTCGCGCTCCCAGGTGCTGCGCGACTACCTGGACTGATCCGGCACTCCCGGACGTCACGCGAACGGGCCCCTCCGCCACGGCGGAGGGGCCCGTTCGCGCGTCCGGGGGTCGCCCGTTGGGGTGGCGGACGGGCACCGCGCGGGCACGGCGGGTGACGCGCTGACTACGCTGGGCCGGTTGTCGCGCTCCGCAGCGGCAGCCCACCCCTCCCGGGCGCCCGCCCGGTGCCGCGGGGACCCCGCCGAACCCCTGGAGAACTCGGTGCCCATCCTGGACACGTTCGCGCCTCGGCTCCGCCGCCGGGCGGTCGCGCTCGTCGCCCTGGCCGCCCTGCCCGTCCCGCTGGTCGCGCTGGGCGCGGCCGGGCCGGCCGCCGCGCAGCGGCGGATCATCGGCGGCACGGGCGCCAGCACCGGCGACCACCCGTGGATGGTGGCGCTGGCCAGCCGGCAGCAGTTCGGCTCGGCCCGCTCCGGGCAGTTCTGCGGCGGGGCGCTGGTCAGCCCGACCAAGGTGATCACGGCGGCGCACTGCTTCTACGACGAGTCCACCGCCCGTCCCACCGACCGGCCCGGGCTGCGGGTGGTCATCGGGCGGGACGACCTGCGGGGCAGCTCGGGGCGGGAGGTGGCGGTGCGCGCGGTGTGGATCGACCCGGGCTACAGCTTCACCGCGAACACCCGGGACGTGGCGGTGCTCACCCTCACCGAGCCGCAGGACGGCCGGCCGGTGCTGGAGCTCGTCGACCCGGGCGAGACCGGGCCCTACGCGGCGGGCACCCCGGCGACGGTCTTCGGCTGGGGCGACACCCGGGGCAACGGCAGCTACTCGAACACGCTGCGCCAGGTCACCGTGCCGATCGTCTCGGACGAGGTCTGCGCGCACGCCTACCCCGGCGGCGCGGACAGCGCGTACGACGCCCGCACCATGGTGTGCGCGGGCGAGCGGCAGGGCGGCAAGGACGCCTGCCAGGGCGACAGCGGCGGGCCGCTGGTGGTGGCCGGGCGGCTGGCCGGACTGGTCTCCTGGGGCGCCGGCTGCGCGGAGGCGGACCACCCCGGGGTCTACACCCGGATCGCGGCGGTCTCGGAGGCCGTGCACGGCGTGCTGTGAGCACCCCGACGCGGCCGGGCGGGAGAACGCCACGGCCGGGCGGCCCGCCCCTGGGAAGGGTGGGCCGCCCGGCCGTTCAAGCAGCTCGGGAGAGCAGCGGGAGCGTCAGCGCTCCCCCTCCTCGGCGACTGCCGGGGTGCCGGAGAGGCGGTCGCTCTCGTCGTGTATCTCCACGGCGATCTTCTTGAGCTCGGGCTCGAACTTTCGCCCGTGGTGGGCGCAGAACAGCAGCTCTCCGCCGCTGGAGAGGACGACGCGCAGGTAAGCCTGAGCGCCGCAACGGTCGCAGCGGTCTGCCGCGGTGAGCGGGCTCGCAGGGGTCAGAACAGTAGTCACGTCGCCTCTTCTCTAGCTCGACGAGCTGTGTACCAGGATCAACATCCAACCAGGTCGAATTCGTTCCCGCTCGTGGCTTTTCTCTTGGAGGATTCTGCCGTCGTCTTGATGAGGACGTGCCCCGGGCAACGATGGTTCATGCGTACCGATTCCCGCGGCCGGCCAATCACCTCGAACGCCCGATCGGGCCGGGGTGCGAGGTCCGCGTAGCATAATCCTCCGCTGGGTTGGAGCATAAGCCCCGTCCCGGAACCCGTTGGACCGCATCGCAGCAGCTCCGCAGCCCTCTCCGGACCCCCGGACCCGCCAGGACCCGTGGTGTCGGCAGGAGATGGCAGGCTGGGAACCGCCCCCGGGGCGGGAATCGTGTTCGCGCAGCGCGTACAAGGAGCGCGGGCCCGAGCGGCCCGGGTCCCGGTTGCTGAGAGCATGCGGGGTGTCCGTCAACGTCATGGAGGAGTGCAGAGCGTGAGTGGAGAAAAGACCGGCCCGTCCTCTCTGGTGACCGGTGAGGGCGGGTCCGACTACACCGCGCGGCATCTGCTCGTCCTGGAGGGACTGGAAGCGGTCCGCAAGCGGCCGGGCATGTACATCGGCTCGACCGACAGCCGCGGCCTGATGCACTGCCTCTGGGAGATCATCGACAACTCGGTGGACGAGGCGCTGGGCGGCTTCTGCGACCGGATCGAGGTGCTGCTGCACCAGGACGGCTCGGTCGAGGTCCGCGACAACGGGCGCGGCATCCCGGTGGACGTCGAGCCCAAGACCGGGCTGTCCGGCGTCGAGGTGGTGATGACCAAGCTGCACGCGGGCGGCAAGTTCGGCGGCGGCTCGTACGCGGCCTCCGGCGGTCTGCACGGCGTCGGCGCCTCGGTGGTCAACGCGCTGTCCGCCCGGCTGGACGTCGAGGTGGACCGCTCCGGCGCCACCCACGCGATCAGCTTCCGGCGCGGCACCCCCGGCGCGTACGCCGGGGACGGGCCGGACGCGAAGTTCGAGCCCGGCAGCGGGATGACCAAGCGGGGCAAGTTCGCCAAGACCCGCACCGGCACCCGGATCCGCTACTGGGCGGACCGGCAGATCTTCCTCAAGGACGCCAGGCTCTCGCTGGAGTCGCTGCACAGCCGGGCCCGGCAGACCGCCTTCCTGGTGCCCGGGCTGACCATCGTGGTGCGCGACGAGCGGCTCACCGAGAGCGAGCAGGTCGCCGAGGAGACCTTCCGCTACGACGGCGGGATCAGCGAGTTCTGCGAGTTCCTGGCGCCGGACCGGCCGATCTCCGACGTGCTGCGGCTGCGCGGCGAGGGCACCTTCAAGGAGACCGTCCCGGTGCTCGACGAGCTCGGGCACATGACCCCCACCGAGGTCACCCGCGAGCTCGGGGTGGACATCGCGCTGCGCTGGGGCGCCGGCTACGACACCACCCAGCGCTCCTTCGTCAACATCATCTCCACCCCCAAGGGCGGCACCCACGTCACCGGCTTCGAGCGGCAGCTCGCCAAGACCGTCAACGAGGCGCTGCGGGCCGCCAAGCTGCTGCGGGTCGCCGAGGACGACATCACCAAGGACGACGCGCAGGAGGGCCTGACCGCGGTCATCACCGTCCGGCTCGCCGAGCCGCAGTTCGAGGGCCAGACCAAGGAGGTGCTGGGCACCTCGGCGGCCAACCGGATCGTCGCGGCCGTGGTCGCCAAGGAGCTCAAGGCCTTCCTGACCTCCACCAGGAAGGACGAGAAGCTCCAGGCCCGGGCCGTGCTGGAGAAGGTCGCCGCCGCCGCCCGGACCAGGGTCGCGGCCCGGCAGCACAAGGAGGCGCAGCGCCGGAAGACCGCGCTGGAGACCTCCTCGCTGCCCGCCAAGCTGGCCGACTGCCGCAGCGACGACGTGGAGCGCAGCGAGCTGTTCATCGTCGAGGGCGACTCCGCGCTCGGCACCGCCAAGCTGGCCCGCAACTCCGAGTTCCAGGCGCTGCTGCCGATCCGCGGCAAGATCCTGAACGTGCAGAAGGCGTCCGTGAGCGACATGCTCAAGAACGCCGAGTGCGCCTCGATCATCCAGGTGATAGGAGCGGGCTCCGGCCGGACCTTCGACATCGACCAGGCCCGCTACGGCAAGGTCATCTTCATGGCCGACGCCGACGTCGACGGCTCGCACATCCGCACCCTGCTGCTCACGCTGTTCCACCGCTACATGCGGCCGATGGTCGAGCAGGGCCGGGTGTTCGCCGCCGTGCCGCCGCTGCACCGGATCGAGCTGACCAACCCCAAGCGCGGCCAGGAGAAGTACCACTACACCTACTCCGACGCCGAACTGCGGCGCACCCTGCTGCAGTTCCAGGGCAAGGGGCTGCGCTGGAAGGACCCGATCCAGCGCTACAAGGGCCTCGGCGAGATGGACGCCGACCAGCTGGCCGAGACCACCATGGACCCGCGGTTCCGGATCCTGCGCCGGATCAACCTGGGCGACCTGGAGTCCGCGGAGAAGACCTTCGACCTGCTGATGGGCAACGACGTCGCACCGCGGCGCGAGTTCATCGTCGACTCGGCGGCCACCCTGGACCGGTCCCGGATCGACGCCTGAGCGGTCCGCCGCCGAAGGGCTCTCCACCCCAGGGTGGAGAGCCCTTCGGCGTGCGGGATCCACCCGCGCTCCGAGGACCGCAGGAGCCGCGCTCCGTAGCGTTCCAGGTGTCGAGAACACCCCGCCTGGAGGCACCGAGATGACCGCCCTGTCCGACGTCCTGATCGCCGCCGCCGTGATCGTCCTGGTGGTGGGCCGGCAGCTGCGGGCCCACCGACTGGACACCGAACGCCGCCTGTGGCTGCTGCCGCTGGTGCTCGCCGCCGTCGCCCTGCGCGACCCTGTCCTGATCGACCCGGAGCACCGGGCCACCGCCGCCGTGCTGCTGGGCTGCTCCCTGGTCACCACCGCCGGCATGGGCTGCGCCTGGGGCTGGACGGTGCGGATCTGGCGGGAGGCCGACGGCGCGCTGTGGACCAGGGGCAGCACCGCCACCGCGTTCGCCTGGGTCGGCGCGGTCCTGATCCGGATCGGCTGGTACGCGCTGGGCACCGCGCTGCACGTCCACCAGTCCCGCGGCGTGCTGCTGCTCTCGCTCGGCCTGCTGCTGCTGACCCGCTCGGCGGCCGTCCAGTGGCGGGCCCGGCGGCTGGGCGGCGACCGGCACGCGCTGGCCGCCTGAGACGCCGTCGGGCCACCGCCGCCGGACTCCGACGGGGTCCGGCGGCACCGCTGTTGAGAGGATCGACCGGTGAGCACACTGGAACGCTGGACCCGCTGGCCCGCCGGGGACGTCCCGATCCGGGAGCGCGGCTCGCGGGCCCGGCTCGCGCTGTCCCTCTTCGGCCGGACCGCGATGCTGGGCGCCGTGGTGTTCGGCACCTTCGCCGAACAGCGCTACACCGGATGGCGGTTGCTGCCCCCGATCGGCTGGATCGCGGCCGCCGCCGTCCTGTTCACCGGCTGGCACCTCGCCTGCCGGGCCCGTCGGCTGTGGCCCGCGCTGGGCTGCGCCGCCGGACTGCTGGCCACCGCCGGACTGGCCCACGAGGGCGGCGCCGACACCCTAGCCTCGGTGGTCTGGTGCGGGCTCGCGGTGCTCGCCGTGATCCGGCTGCCGCTGGCCGCCGGACTGCTCACCGCCGGTGCGGCGATCGCCGGCTACGGCCTCGGCTCGCACGACTCGCTGGTGGTGATGCTGGCCGTCGCGGGCGGCCTCGGACTGCTCGGCTACCTGCTGCGCCTCGACGGCCAGGCCCGCTCCGCGCAGCGCGCCCTGCTCGCCCAGGAGCGGGCCGCGCAGGCCGCGCGGGCCGAGACCGCCGCGCTCGCCGAACGGGCCAGGATCGCCCGGGAGATCCACGACGTGCTGGCGCACAGCCTCTCCGCGCAACTGGTGCACCTGGAGGCGGCCCGGCTGATGCTGGACGCCGGGGCCGACCGGGCCGAGGTCCGCGAACGGGTGGTCGCCGCCCGGCGGATGGCCCAGGACGGCCTGGCCGAGACCCGGCAGGCGCTGTCCGCGCTGCGCGGCGAGTTCGCCCCCGTCGCCGAGTTCGTGGCCGAGCTGGCCGCCGGGACCGGGGCCGGGCTGGCCGTCGACGGGGTGCCCCGCCCGCTGCCCGCCGAGGCCGGCCTCGCGGTGCGCCGGGTCGCCCAGGAGGCGCTGACCAACGCCCGCAAGCACGCGCCCGGCGGCCGGGTGGACGTCCGACTCGCCTACCGGGAGGGGGAGGTGGAGCTGCGGGTGCGCAACGCCGCCGCTCCGCGCGGGGCGCACCCCGTGCTCGGGGGGAGCGGGAGCGGGTACGGTCTGCTCGGGATGCGCGAACGCGCGGAACTGCTCGGCGGCGAACTGCTGGCGGGCCCCGACCAGGGAGGGTGGCGCGTGCTGCTGCGGGTGCCGGCGTGACGGACGGACCGATCCGGGTGGTGGTCGCCGACGACCAGACCGTGGTGCGGGAGGGGATCGTGATGCTGCTCGGCCTGCTGCCGGGCATCACCGTGGTCGGCTCCGCGCCGGACGGCGAGGAGGCGGTGCGGCTGGTCGCCGAACACGCCCCCGACGTGGTGCTGATGGACCTGCGGATGCCGCGCTGCGACGGCGTGGAGGCCACCCGCCGGATCCGCGCCCAGCACCCCGGCACCGAGGTGGTGGTGCTCACCACGTACGCCGACGACGACTCGCTGTTCTCCGCGCTGCAGGCCGGGGCGCGCGGCTTCCTGACCAAGGACGCGGGCGCGGAGGAGATCGCCCGCGCGGTCGCGGACGTCCGCTCGGGGGCGGCCGGGCTCTCCCCGCAGGTCCAACTGCGACTGCTGGAACGGCTGTCGGAGCCGGCGACGGCTCCCGCCGCGCCCGCGCCCGTGCCCGCGCCCGTGCCTGAGCCCGCGCCGAAGCCCGTCCAGCGCCCTCCGCTGCCGGACGGGTTGACCCAGCGGGAGGCCGAGGTGCTGGCGCTGATCGCCGCCGGACTGTCCAACGCGGAGATCTCGGAGAGGTTGTTCGTCAGCCCCGCGACGGTGAAAACACATATCAACAACCTTTTCGCCAAGACGGCGGTACGGGATCGCGCGCAGGCCGTGGCGTACGCCTTCAGGCATGGAATTTCCGACGGTTCGTGAACGCACCCACCGGTAGCTGGTTCGGGTGAACGTATCTGCACCGGTTTCGCGGTCTGGTTTGTGACGCTCCATCATGGTTCGGTCCTGGTGACCGAAATGATGGGGTGTCGGCTGTGGCACAGCAGGAGAGAGTCGACTGGTGGGCCGCGCCCGCCGCCCGACCCCGGGCGGTGGCGCGGCAACGGGCCGCGGAACCGGTGGCGCCGGAGGAACGGGTCGGACGGGAGGTCTACCGCAGCGTCCAGGAGAGCGAGGCCTTCCAGGAGATCCGGCGCGGCTACCGCTCGTTCGTGTTCCCGGCCAGCGCCGGGTTCCTGGCCTGGTACCTGCTGTTCGTCGCGGCCCAGGCGTTCGCCCCGGAACTGATGAGCCGGCAGGTCGCCGGGCCGCTCAACCTGGCCTGGCTGCTCGGCCTCGGCCAGTTCGCCTCGACCTTCCTGCTCACCTGGCTCTACGCCCGCAACGCCCGCACCAAGCGCGACCGAGCCGCCCTCGAGCTGCGCTGGGACACCCAGGACCAACTGCGATGACCCCACACCCCAGCCACGGCCTCGCGGTGGCGCTGTTCGCCGTCGTCGTCGCCGTCACCCTCACCATCACCGTCTGGGTCGGCCGCCGAGGCCACGCCGCCGAGGACTTCTACGCCGGCGGCCGCGACTTCTCGCCGCTGCAGAACGGCTTCGCGCTCTCCGGCGACTACCTGTCGGCCGCGTCCTTCCTCGGCGTCACCGGCCTGATCGCGCTCTACGGCTACGACGGCGTGCTCTACAGCATCGGCTTCCTGGTCGCCTGGCTGGTCGTGCTGATGCTGGTCTCCGAACTCGTCCGCAACGCCGGCCGCTACACGCTGGCCGACGTGCTGGCGCTGCGGATGCGCCAGCGGCCGGTGCGCGCCGCGGCCGGCCTGGCGTCCATGGTCGTCACCCTGATGTACCTGATCGCGCAGATGGTCGGCGCGGGCAGCCTGGTCGCGCTGCTGCTCGGCACCGACAGCGGCGCCGCCAAGGGGTGGACCATCGTCGCGGTCGGCGGCCTGATGATCGTCTACGTCACGGTCGGCGGGATGCGCGCCACCACCTGGATCCAGATCGTCAAGGCCTTCCTGCTGGTGGCCGGCTCGGTGCTGCTGACGGTGCTGGTGGTGGCCCGCTTCCACGGCGACCTGGGCGCGCTGATGCACGCCGCCGCGCAGCACAGCGGCGTCGGCGACCGCTACCTGCAGCCCGGCCTGAGGTACGGCGCCAGCACCACCAGCCGGCTCGACTTCGTCAGCCTCGGCCTGGCGCTGGTGCTCGGCACCGCGGGCCTGCCGCACATCCTCAGCCGCTTCTACACCGTGCCCACGGCGCGGGCCGCGCGGCGCTCCACGATGTGGGCGATCGGCCTGATCGGCTGCTTCTACCTGATGGCGATCGTGCTCGGCCTCGGGGCCGGCGCGGTGGTCGGCGCGAAGGCGGTCAAGGCCGCGAACCCGGCCGGCAACACCGCCGTGCCGCTGCTCGCCCTCGACCTCGGCGGCGGCGGCGACTCCACCTGGGGCCTGCTGCTGTTCGCGGTGATCTCCGCGATCGCCTTCGCCACCATCCTCGCCGTGGTCGCCGGGCTCACCCTGGCCTCCTCGGCGGCCTTCGCCCACGACCTCTACGCGCGGGCCTGGCGCCGTCCCGAGAAGCGGCAGGTCTCCGAACGCGAGGAGGTCATCGCGGCGCGGATCTCGGCGATCGTGATCGGCGGCCTCGCGGTGGTGCTCAGCCTGTTCGCGCAGAAGCTGAACGTCGCCTTCCTGGTCGGCCTGGCCTTCGCGGTGGCCGCCTCGGCGAACCTGCCGACCCTGCTGTACTCGCTGTTCTGGAAGCGGTTCACCACCCGCGGCGCGGTCTGGTCGGTGTACGGCGGCCTCGTCCCGGCGGTGCTGCTGGTGCTGTTCTCGCCGGTGGTCTCCGGCGCGAAGACCTCCGTCATGCCGGGCGTGGACTTCCACTGGTTCCCGCTGGAGAACCCGGGCCTGGTCTCCATCCCGCTCGGCTTCCTGGCCGGCTGGCTGGGCACGGTCCTGGACCGGGAGCGCGCGGACGAGGACGGCTTCGCCGAACTGGAGGTGCGGGCCCTGACGGGCGCGGGCGCGGCCTGACGCGCCGACCGGCCCCGGGGGAGGCCGCGACCCGGGCCACCGCCCGCGGGTCGCGGCCTCCCGGCGCGTCAGGGGGCGGCCGGGGACGACTCGACGAGCCGCACGACGTCCATCCGGGACGGGGTGCCCGGGGCCTTGCCGCAGCTCTCCGGACGCGGCGGCTCGGCGGCGGACTCGGCGACGGTGGCGCGCCAGCGGCGGCCGTCGGCGTGGTGGACGTCGACCGTCCACGGCGAGCCGCCGGGGGACTGGCGCAGCGTCAGCGCGTCGGCCGCGCCCTCGCCGGTCAGCTCGCGGACGGCCTGTTCGGCGGCCTGGGCCGGCCGGGGCCAGAAGGAACGCCCGCGGGAGTGCGCGAACGCGGTCTGCCCGGCGGCGGTCGCCGCCAGCACCTCCTTGGCGGACTCGGCGGTCAGCCGCCCGTACGCGTAGCCGTGCGGCAGCACCAGCATGGTGGGGGAGAAGCGGTGGCCGCCCAGGTGGGTGACCTCCCAGACCTCGCTGTGACCGGCCGCCGCGATCTCGGCGGCCAGCGGGCGGCCGAGCAGCGCGCAGCAGCGGTCGCGGCGGCCGTTGGTGCACACCAGGGCGATCGGGCCGCCGACGTGCGGGACGCCGAAGGAGCCGTGGTCGCCCGCGCCGAGGGCGGCGAAGTCGAGCGCGAGCAGCTCGGCGGCGGAGGCGAGGTGCCCCCGGCGCACCCACGGGTCGGCGGGGGAGGTGTGCGCGAGCAGCACCTCGTGCCGGGGCGCGGCGGCGCTGTCGGCGTGCCGGCCGGGACGGCGGATCAGCGCGATCCGGACGCCGGTCCCCTCGGCGGCGCGGTCGAGCGCGGCACCCAGCCCGGGGTCGAGGTGGCTGCCGGTGAGCGCCTGCGCGCCCCACGGGCCGGACTGTTCGAGCAGCAGCCAGGTGGTGGCGGTGGCCGCGGTGGCGCTCAGCGGCTCGGTCAGTTCGCGCGACAGCGTCGTACAGGTGCTCACCCGGCCCAGCCTAGGCCGTGCCGGCCGCCGGGGGAGGCCCGCACCCGGGCGGGGCCCGGGGAGGGGGCGGGGCGGCGGCCGTGCGGGTCCGGTCCGGAGCGGGGGGACCCGTCCGGGGGAGGCCGGGACGCGGAACGGCGGGCGCCCCCGGGTGGGGGTGCCCGCCGTTCCGGTGGGTGCGCGGGCTACATCCGGCCGCCGACCGCGGCGACCGGGGCCGGGACCGGGGTGCCGGAGCCGTCGCGGCGCGGGTCGCGCTCGGGGAGGGCGACCGGCTGGCCGGCCGGGCCCGCGCCGAGGGCCGGGAGCGGGCCGGCCCAGGCGAACGCCAGGCCGTCCTCGCCGCGCAGGAAGCGCTGGCAGCGGACGCCGCCGGTGGCCCGGCCCTTGCGCGGGTACTGGTCGAACGGCGTGAGCTTCCAGCTGCTCTGCTCCTCGCCGGCCAGCGTGCCGGTGGCGGCCGCGACCGACAGCACCACCGCGTCCTGCGCCGGGTCGACCGCCGTGAAGGAGAGCACCTTCGCGCCGTCGGCCAGCTTGACGCCGGCCATGCCGCCGGCCGGGCGGCCCTGCGGGCGGACCTGGTTCGCCTGGTAGCGCAGCAGCTGGGCGTCGGAGGTGATGAAGACCAGGTCCTCCTCGCCGGTGCGCAGTTCGACCGCGCCGACCACGGCGTCGCCGTCCTTGAGCGCGATCACCTCGAACTCGTCCTTGTTGGCGGGCCATTCGGGCACCACCCGCTTGACCACGCCCTGCACGGTGCCGAGCGCCAGGCCGGGCGAGGACTCGTCCAGCGTGGTCAGCGCGATCGGCCGCTCGTCCGCCTCCAGCCGGAGGAACTCGGAGACCGCCGCGCCGCCGGACAGCGCCGCGGTGCCCGGGGGCAGCGCGGGCAGGTCGATCACCGGCAGCCGCAGCACCCGGCCGGCCGTGGTGACCAGGCCGACGTCGCCCCGGGCGGTGGCCGGGACGGCGGAGGCCAGCACGTCGTGCTTGGCGCGGGCCGACGACTCCTCGGCGACCGGCTTCAGGTCGAAGGTGCGGGCCAGCAGCCCGGTGGAGGAGAGCAGCACCCGGCACGGGTCGTCGGCGACCTCCAGCGGCACCGCGAGCGCGGCGGACGGCACCGAGCCGGCCTCCAGCAGCACGGTGCGCCGCTCGGTGCCGAACTGCTTGGCGACGGCGCCGAGTTCGGAGGAGACCACGGAGCGCAGCTTGTTGTCCGACTCCAGGATCTCGGTCAGCTCGGCGATCTCCTTGAGCAGCTTGGCCCGCTCGGCCTCCAGCTCGACCCGGTCGAAGCGGGTCAGCCGGCGCAGCGGGGTGTCCAGGATGTACGCGGTCTGCACCTCGGAGAGGCCGAAGCGCTCCATCAGCCGGTCCTTGGCCTGCCCGGCGTCGTCGCTGCTGCGGATGACCGCGATCACCTCGTCGATGTCGACCAGCGCGACCAGCAGGCCCTCGACCAGGTGCAGCCGGTCCTGGCGCTTGCGGCGGCGGAAGTCGCTGCGCCGCTTGACCACCGTGAAGCGGTGGTCGACGTAGACCTCCAGCAGCTCCTTGAGGCCCAGCGTCAGCGGCTGCCCGTCGACCAGCGCGACGTTGTTGATGCCGAAGGTCTCCTCCATCGGCGTCAGCTTGTACAGCTGCTCCAGCAGCGCCTCGGGGACGAAGCCGTTCTTCACCTCGATGACCAGGCGCAGGCCGTGCTCGCGGTCGGTGAGGTCCTTGACGTCCGCGATGCCCTGGAGCTTCTTCGCGTTGACCAGGTCCTTGATCTTGCCGATCACCTTCTCGGGGCCGACCGTGTACGGCAGTTCGGTGACCACGATGCCCTTGCGGCGGGCGGTGACGTTCTCGATCGAGGTGGTGGCGCGGATCTTGAAGGTGCCGCGGCCGGACTCGTACGCGTCCCGGATGCCGGACAGGCCGACGATCCGGCCACCGGTGGGCAGGTCGGGGCCGGGGACGAACCGCATCAGGGTGTCGAGGTCGGCGGCCGGGTGCTTGATCAGATGCCGGGCGGCGGCGACCACCTCGGCCAGGTTGTGCGGCGGCATGTTGGTGGCCATGCCGACCGCGATCCCGGTGGCGCCGTTGACCAGCAGGTTCGGGAACGCCGAGGGGAGGACGTGCGGCTCCTGCTCGGAGCCGTCGTAGTTCGGGCCGAAGTCGACGGTGTCCTCGTGGATGGACTCCACCATCGACATCGAGGCCGCGGTCAGCCGCGACTCGGTGTAGCGCATCGCGGCCGGCGGGTCGTCGTTGCCGAGCGAGCCGAAGTTGCCGTGGCCGTCGATCAGCGGCAGCCGCATCGAGAACGGCTGCGCCAGGCGCACCACCGCGTCGTAGATCGAGGCGTCGCCGTGCGGGTGCAGCCGGCCCATCACCTCGCCGACCAGGCGCGCGCACTTGACGTGGCCGCGCTCCGGGCGCAGGCCCATCTCGTTGGCCTGGTAGAGGATCCGCCGGTGCACCGGCTTGAGGCCGTCCCGGGCGTCCGGCAGGGCCCGGGAGTAGATCACCGAGTAGGCGTACTCCAGGAACGAGCCCTGCATCTCGTCCACGACATCGACGTCGAGGATCCGCTCCTCGAAGTCACCGGGCGGCGGGGTGGGCGAACTGCGGCGGGCCATCGCTGCGGGGCTCCCTTGCGGTACGTATGCGGGACACGGGGTGGGCGGACGCGGGCGCGAACGCCCCCCATTGTGGACCCTCGGTGGGACACCGCCCGTCACCCGGGCCGCTTCCGCCGCTGGCGAACGCGCCCCGGGCCCGGACACCTGACGGGGGGACCGGGCGTTGCACCACAATGGGGGACGTCACACGCCCCCGGCCCGGACACTCCGGAACCGACGACGGGAAGGACCCCCGCATGGCCAACCCCGCGCCCGCAAGCGGCCTCGCCATCACCGAACACCGCCTGGCCAACGGCCTGCGCGTGGTGCTCTCCGAGGACCACCTCACCCCGGTCGCCGCGGTCTGCCTCTGGTACGACGTCGGCTCCCGGCACGAGGTCAAGGGGCGCACCGGCCTCGCCCACCTCTTCGAGCACCTGATGTTCCAGGGCTCGGCGAACGTCTCCAACAACGGGCACTTCGAACTGGTCCAGGGCGCCGGCGGCTCGCTCAACGGCACCACCAGCTTCGAGCGCACCAACTACTTCGAGACCATGCCCGCCCACCAGTTGGAGCTCGCGCTCTGGCTGGAGGCCGACCGGATGGGCTCGCTGCTCACCGCGCTGGACGAGACGTCCATGGAGAACCAGCGCGACGTGGTGAAGAACGAGCGCCGCCAGCGCTACGACAACGTGCCCTACGGCACCGCGTTCGAGCGCCTCACCGCGCTGTCCTTCCCCGACGGCCACCCCTACCACCACACCCCGATCGGCTCGATGGCCGACCTGGACGCCGCCACGCTGGAGGACGCCCGGGCGTTCTTCCGCACCTACTACGCGCCCAACAACGCGGTGCTGTCGATCGTCGGCGACCTCGACCCGGAGCAGACCATCGCCTGGGTGGAGAAGTACTTCGGCTCGATCCCGGCCCACGACGGCAAGCAGCCGCCGCGCGACGGCTCGCTGCCCGACACCATCGGCGCCGAGGTGCGCGAGCTGGTCCGCGAGGACGTCCCCTCCCGGGCGCTTATGGCCGCCTACCGGCTGCCGCACGACGGCACCCGCGAGGCCGACGCCGCCGACCTGGCGCTGACCATCCTCGGCAGCGGCGAGTCGTCCCGGCTGTACAACCGGCTGGTGCGCCGCGACCGCACCGCCGTCGCGGCCGGCTTCGGCCTGCTGCGGCTCTCCGGCGCGCCCTCGCTCGGCTGGCTGGACGTCAAGGCCGGCGGCGACGCCACCCTGGAGCAGATCGAGGCCGCCGTCGACGAGGAGCTCGCCCGGTTCGCCGCCGAGGGCCCCACCGCCGCCGAACTGGAGCGCGCCCAGGCCCAGATCGAGCGCGAGTGGCTGGACCGGCTCACCACGGTGGCCGGCCGGGCCGACGAACTCTGCCGCTACGCCGTCCTGTTCGGCGACCCGAAGCTGGTCGACCAGGCCCTGCCGAAGGTCCTCGACGTCACCGCGGAGGAGGTCCGGGCGGTCGCCGCCGCGCGGCTGCGCCCCGACAACCGGGCCGTGCTGGTGTACGAGCCGACCGGTGACGAAGACCGCAACGACAGCGACGAGGAGACGGCGGCGTGAGCGACCACACCCCCGCGATGGAGTTCCACCCGCAGCCGCAGCCCGGCACCCCCACCCCGTGGGCGTTCCCGGCCCCCGAGCGGCTCACCCTGGCCAACGGCCTGACGGTGCTGCACTGCCACCGCCCCGGCCAGCAGCTGGTCGCCGTCGACGTGGTGCTGGACGCGCCGCTCGCCGCCGAGCCCGAGGGCCTGGACGGCGTCGCCTCGATCCTGGCCCGGGCGCTCTCCGAGGGCACCGACACGCTCACCGCCGAGGAGTTCGCGGGCGAGCTGGAGCGGGCCGGCGCCACCCTGGACGCGCACGCCGACCACCCGGCGATCCGGGTCTCGCTGGAGGTCCCGGCCTCCCGGCTGGAGCGCGGCCTGACCCTGCTCGGCGACGCGCTGCGCACCCCCGCGCTGCCCGCCGACGAGATCGAGCGGCTGGTCGCCAACCGCCTGGACGAGATCGTCCACGAGCAGGCCAACCCGGGCCGGCGCGCCGCCAAGGCGCTGTACGGCGAGCTGTTCCCGGCCGACGACCGGCTGTCCCGGCCGCGGGCCGGCACCACCGACACCGTCAAGCGGATCGACCGGGACGCGGTCAAGGCGTTCTACGACGCCCACCTGCGCCCGTCCACCGCCACCGCCGTGGTGGTCGGCGACCTCGCCGGCACCGACCTGGCCGCGCTGCTGGAGGCCACCCTGGGCCGGTGGACCGCCGAGGCCCGGGAGCCCGCCGCGCACGCCCCGGTCAGCGCCGACGACACCGGCCGGGTGCTGATCGTCGACCGGCCCGGCTCGGTCCAGACCCAGCTGCTGATCGGCCGGATCGGCCCGGACCGGCACGACCCCGCGTGGGCCGCTCAGGTGCTCGGCACCTACTGCCTGGGCGGCACCCTCACCTCCCGGCTGGACCGCGTCCTGCGCGAGGAGAAGGGCTACACCTACGGCGTGCGGGCCTTCGCCCAGGCGCTGCGCTCCGCCGCGGACGGCACCGGCCGCGGCATGCTGGCGATCAGCGGCTCGGTGGACACCGGGTCCACCGCGCCCGCGCTGCGGGACACCTGGACGATCCTGCGCACGCTGGCCGCCGAGGGCCTGACCGACGCCGAGCGGGAGGAGGCCGTGCAGTTCCTGGTCGGCGTCGCCCCGCTGAAGTACGAGACGGCCGGCTCGGTCGCCGCGACCCTGGCCGACCAGGTCGAGCAGTACCTGCCCGACACCTACCAGGCCGACTTCTACCGGCAGCTGGCCGAGCTCGACACCGAGGCCGCCACCCGCGCCGTGGTCGCCGCGTTCCCGCC
Source organism: Kitasatospora sp. NPDC015121 (assembly GCF_055562955.1). Taxonomy (NCBI): domain Bacteria; kingdom Bacillati; phylum Actinomycetota; class Actinomycetes; order Kitasatosporales; family Streptomycetaceae; genus Kitasatospora; species Kitasatospora sp. NPDC015121. The sequence goes on along the minus strand of NZ_JBVHEH010000024.1, from coordinate 23,643 downwards.
GGACCGGCTGGTCACCGTGCTGGTCGGCGACGCCTCGGTGATCGCCGAGCCGGTCAAGGCACTCGGCATCGGGGACGTCACGGTCGTCGCCTGACCGGTTCCGCGCGCGAGGGTCCGACGGGGCGACAGCCCCGCCGGACCCTCGGCCGTTAATGCCTTGCGCGCCGTCGCCGCGGCGTGGGTAGATGTCCCCGACCGCGCGACGGGCGCGGTCCGGGACACGGCGGAAGGAGGCGGTCACCATGCGGGTCGAGCCACGACGACGCTCCCCGAGACCGCCCTTCCGCTGTTCGCCCGCCACCGCCTGAGCGGTCCTCCCGGGCGGTCCCGGCACGGAGCCCGTCCGCCCTTCCGCGGTCCCGCACGCCGGGCCCGCCCCCCTGAGCTTCCCCGCCGCCGCACCGGGCGTCCTCGTGCGGCACCGTGAACCCACCCGACCCAGGAGGTCGAACACCCATGTCGTACACCGAGGTACCCGGCGTCCGCGTCCCGATCCGGATGTGGACCGACCCGGCCGCCGTCGAGGGCCAGGCCATGCAGCAGCTGCGCAACATCAGCACGCTGCCCTGGCTGCACGGCCTCGCCGTGATGCCGGACGTCCACCTGGGCAAGGGCGCGACGGTCGGCTCCGTCATCGCGATGAAGGGCGCGGTCTGCCCGGCCGCGGTCGGCGTCGACATCGGCTGCGGGATGACGGCCGTGAAGTCCTCGCTCACCGCGAAGGACCTCCCCGACGACCTGTCGCACCTGCGCCACCGGATCGAGCAGGCCATCCCGGTCGGCCGCGGCCTGCACGCCGACCCGGTCGAGCCGGGCAGGCTGCACGGCCTGTCCACCGCCGGCTGGGACGACTTCTGGCGGCGCTTCGACGACATCGCCCCCGACGTGCGCTGGCGGCGCGAGCGGGCCGCCCAGCAGATGGCCACCCTCGGCGGCGGCAACCACTTCATCGAGCTCTGCCTGGACGACGACGGCGCGGTCTGGCTGATGCTGCACTCCGGCTCGCGCAACATCGGCAAGGAGCTCGCCGAGCACCACATGTCGGTCGCCCGGTCGCTCCCGCACAACCAGGGCCTGATCGACCGGGACCTCGCGGTCTTCATCGCGGACACCCCGCAGATGGCCGCCTACCGCTCCGACCTGTTCTGGGCGCAGGAGTACGCCAAGCACAACCGGGCGCTGATGATGGCCCTGTTCCAGGACGCGGTCCGCCGCGAACTGCCCAAGGCCAGGGCGGCGTTCGGCGAGATGATCTCCTGCCACCACAACTACGTCGCCGAGGAGCGCTACGACGGCGTCGACCTGCTGGTCACCCGCAAGGGCGCCATCCGGGCCGGCTCCGGCGAGTACGGCATCATCCCGGGTTCGATGGGCACCGGCTCGTACATCGTGAAGGGCCTGGGGAACGCCGCCTCGTTCAACTCGGCCTCGCACGGCGCCGGCCGGAAGATGAGCCGCACCGCGGCCAAGAAGCGGTTCACCACCGCGGACCTGGCCGCGCAGACGGCGGGCGTCGAGTGCCGCAAGGACTCCGGCGTGGTGGACGAGATCCCCGGCGCGTACAAGCCGATCGAGAAGGTCATCGCCCAGCAGCGGGACCTGGTCGAGGTGGTCGCGCACCTCAAGCAGGTGATCTGCGTGAAGGGCTGAGACGGCCGGACGGGGGCCGGAGGCGCGCGCCGCCCCCGACCCCCGTCCCGTGCGCGCCGCTACGCCGCGGGCAGCTCGTCCAGGCCCTCCTGGACGAGCTTGGCGACGCGGTCCAGGGCGGCGTCGGCGCCGTCCGCGTCGGAGGCCAGGACGACGGTGTCGCCGCCGGCCGCGCCCAGGGCGAGCAGGCCGAGCATGGAGCCGGCGTTGACCGGGGCGCCGCCCTCCTTGGCGATGGTCATCGGGACGCCCGTCGAGGTGACGGCCTTGACGAAGACGGAGGCGGGACGGGCGTGCAGGCCCTCGGCCCAACCGATGGTGACGCGGCGCTCAGCCATGAGAGGTGCCTTTCACGTGGTGCAGGGTGGTGCAGGGTTGTCTAGACCAGTGTTGCACGCCGGTGCGCCGCGGGCTCGTCGGCGCGGGGCGGCAGGGCCAGCGTGCCGTGCCCGGCACGCCTGGCGCCATCAGGCTCGCCGACGACTACGCTGGCGGGCGTGGAGCACGAGCGCGCAGAGCCGGCCAACGGGTACCCGCAGCACTGGGAGGCGGACGTCCTGCTGCGCGACGGCGGGACGGCCCGGATCCGGCCGATCACCGCCGACGACGCCGACCGGCTGGTGGAGTTCTACGAGCAGGTCTCCGACCAGTCGAAGTACTTCCGCTTCTTCGCCCCGTACCCGCACCTCTCCGACAAGGACGTCCGCCGCTTCACCCGGCACGACTACGTGAACCGGGTCGGCCTGGCGCTCGTCGTGCGCGACCGGTTCGTCGCCACCGTCCGCTACGACCGCACCGACAAGGACGGGATGCCGTCCACCACCGGCACCGACGCCGAGGTCGCCTTCCTGGTGCAGGACGCGCACCAGGGCCGGGGCATCGCCTCCGCGCTGCTGGAGCACATCGCCGCGGTCGCGCAGGAGCGCGGCATCCGCCGGTTCACCGCCGAGGTGCTGCCGGAGAACCGCAAGATGGTGAAGGTCTTCACCGACGCCGGCTACACCCAGCGGCGCAGCTTCGCCGACGGCGTGGTGCACCTGGAGTTCGACCTGGAGCCGACCGCCGCCTCGCTCGCCGTCATGCGGGCCCGCGAGCACCGCGCCGAGGCCCGCTCCGTGCAGCGCCTGCTCACCCCCCGCTCGATCGCCGTGATCGGCGTCTCGCGCAACCCGCAGTCGGTCGGCCGGGCCCTGCTGCGCGACGTCCGCTCCGGCTTCGACGGCCCGGTGCACGCCGTCAACCGCGGCGCCGAGCCCGGCACCGACCTGGAGGGCCTGCCCTCCCACCGCTCGGTGCTGGACGTCCCCGGCCCGGTCGACCTCGCGGTGATCGCGGTGCCCGAGCCGTCCGTCCCCGGCACGGTCGCCGAGTGCGGGGCGCACGGCGTGCAGGGCCTGGTGGTGGTCAGCGCCGGCTACGCCGAGACCGGGCCGGACGGCCGGGACAAGCAGCGCGCGCTGGTGCGCCAGGCCCGGGCGGCCGGCATGCGGGTGATCGGCCCGAACGCGTTCGGCCTGCTCAACACCGACCCCGGGCACCGGCTGAACGCCTCGCTCGCCCCCGCGCTGCCCGACCGCGGCCCGTTCGGCGTGTTCTGCCAGTCCGGCGCGATCGGCGTCGCCCTGCTGGAGGCCGCCCACCGGCGCGGCATGGGCGTCTCCTCGTTCGCCTCGGTCGGCAACCGCGCCGACGTCTCCGGCAACGACCTGCTCCAGTACTGGGAGGAGGACGACGCCACCGAGGTGGTGCTGCTCTACCTGGAGTCCTTCGGCAACCCGCGCAAGTTCACCCGGATCGCCCGCCGGCTCGCCGCCGCCAAACCCGTCGTGGTGCTCAAGGGCGCCCGGCACACCGGCAGCCTGCCGCCCGGCCACGCCGTCCAGCCCGCGGCCACCCGGCTGCGCGACGCCACCGTCGACGCCCTGTTCCAGCAGGCCGGGGTGATCCGGGTGGACACCATCACCGAGCTCTTCGACACCGGCGAACTCCTCGCCGGACAGCCGCTCCCGCAGGGCGGCCGGGTCGCCGTGGTCGGCAACTCCGACTCGCTCGGCCTGCTCACCTACGACACCTGCCTGAGCGCCGGACTGCGCCCCCGCACCCCCGTCGACCTGACCACCGGCGCCAGCGGCGAGAACTTCCGGATCGCCCTGGACACCGCGCTCGCCGACCCGCACACCGACGCGGTGATCGCCGTCGCCATCCCGCCGATCGGCGCGCAGGGCGCCGGCGCCGCCGCCGAACTGGTCGAGGACGACCCCGAGATCGCCCGGGCCCTGCTGGACGCCGCCGACCGGGGCCGGGAACTCGGCAAACCGCTGCTGCTCGCCCACCTCGCGCTGCCCGCGCTGGTCGCCCGGCTGCGGGCCGGCGGCGTGCCCGCCTACCCCGCGCCCGAACGGGCCGTGCACGCGCTGGCCGACGCCGTCCGCTACGCGAAGTGGCGCCGGCGCAGCGCCGAGGCCGAGGAGACCGCCCGCGTCCCCGAACTCGACGGCGTCGACGAGCACGCCGCCCGCGCCCTGGTCGAGCGCGCCCTGACCAGCCGGGAGGCGGTCGCCGCCCGGCTGCAGGCCGGCGGCGCCCGGGTCACCCTGCCCGACGCCGAGGCCGCCGACCTGCTCGGCCACTACGGCATCCCGGTCAGCCCGACGCTGCCCGCCCCCGACGAGGCGGGCGCCGTCCGGGCCGCCGCCACCCTCGGCTACCCCGTCGCGCTCAAGGCCACCGCCGAGCACCTGCGGCACCGCCCCGACCTGGGCAGCGTCCGGCTCGACCTGACCGGCGAGGCCGAGCTGCGCCGCGCCCACCGCGAGCTGGACGCGCTGCTCGGCGGCGCCGCGCAGGCCGAACTGGTGGTGCAGCGGCTCGCCCCGCGCGGCGTGGACACGGTGATCGGCGCGGCCGTCGACCCCGCCGTCGGCACCATCCTGTCCTTCGGCCTCGCCGGCGCCCCCGCCGAACTGCTCGGCGACGTCGCCCACCGCCTCGTCCCCGCCACCGACCGGGACGTCGCCGAACTGATCCGCGAGGTGCGGGCCGCCCCGCTGCTGTTCGGCTGGCGCGGCGCCGAGGCCGTCGACACCGACGCGCTGGAGGAGGTGCTGCTGCGGGTCTCCCGCCTCGTCGACGACCTGCCCGAGGTCGCCTCGGTCGACCTGGAGCCCGTCGTGGTCGCCCCGCACGGCCTGGCCGTGCTCGGCGCCCGGGTCCGGATCGCCCCGCTGCCGGTCCGCACCGATCTGGGACCGCGCGCCATGAGCACGCTGTAATCTTGCGTGGTTGCCCGCTCGGCCCGGGCGGCCCCGGTGCGGTGCGGGCCGGGCGACCCGGCGCAGTGCCACCCGCCGCAGCGGCGGGACATGCCAGGATGGAGATATGGCGAAGACCGGTACCACCACGCAGGACCTGCGGTCCGCGATCGAGCGCAGCGGCTACTACCCGGCGCTGGTCTCCGAGGCGGTGGAGTCCGCGGTGGGCCCCGAGCCGATCACCTCGTACCTGGTGCACCAGGAGACCACCTTCGACGCGAACGAGGTCCGCCGGCACGTCACCGTGCTGGTGCTCACCGCCTCCCGCTTCGTGGTCAGCCACACCGACGAGCAGAACGGCGACGCGGCCACCCCCGTCCCGTACGCCACCACCTCCACCGAGACCGTCCGGCTGGACCGGATCACCTCCGTGGTGGTCAGCCGCATGGTCGCCAACCCCGAGACGTACACCCCCGGCACCCCGCCGCGCGAGGTCGTGCTCACCATCGGCTGGGGCGCCGTGCAGCGCCTCGACCTGGAGCCGGCCGGCTGCTCCGACCCGAACTGCGACGCCGACCACGGCTACACCGGCTCCGCCACCGCGGACGACCTGTCGCTGCGGGTCAGCGAGGCCGGGGACGGGCCGGAGACGGTCGCCCAGGCGCTGGTGTTCGCCCGGGCGCTGTCCGAGGCGACCGTGGCCAACGGCTGACCCGGCATGCACCACGAGGACCACTACGACCTGCTCGACCCGGCCGACGCCCCCGCCCCGCGCTACGGCAGCGCCTCGCTCGCCGACCTGCTGCCCACCCTCGCGGCGGGCCTCGGCGTGCCCGGCTACCGGGCCGCGCTGCCGCTGGAGCCCGCCGACCGGGTCTGCGTGTTCCTGGTCGACGGCCTCGGCTGGGAGCTGATCCGGGCCCACCCCGACTGGGCGCCGTTCCTGAACGCGCTGACCGCCGGACGCGCCCCGATCACCGCCGGCTTCCCGTCCACCACCGCGACCTCGCTGGCCTCGGTCGGCACCGGCCTGCCGCCCGGACAGCACGGCCTGGCCGGGTACACCGTGGCGATCCCCGGCGAGGGGCGGCTGATGAACCAGCTGCGCTGGACCCCGCCGGTCGACCCGCACGCCTGGCAGCCCCACCCCACCGTCTTCGAGCGGGCCCACCTGGCCGGGGTGGCCACCGCGCAGGTCTCCTCCCCGCTGTTCGCCACCACCCCGCTCACCCGGGTCGCGCTCTCCGGCGGCACCTTCCTCGGCCGCACCACCGGCGAGGAGCGGATGGACCGGGCCGCCGCCTGGCTGGCCGAGCACGACCGCGCCCTGGTCTACACGTACCTCAGCGACCTCGACGCCGCCGGACACCGGTTCGGCGTCGACTCGGACGAGTGGCGGCTCACCCTGTGCACCGTCGACCGGCTCGCCCGCCGCCTCGCCGAGCAGCTCCCGCCGCGCTCCGCGCTGTACGTCACCGCCGACCACGGCATGATCGACGTCACCCCGGAGAACCGGATCGACTTCGACGAGGACTGGGAGCTCTCGGCCGGCGTCGCCCTGCTCGGCGGCGAGGGCCGGGCCCGGCACGTCTACGCCCATCCCGGTGCGGCCGGCGACGTGTACGCGGTGTGGAGCGAGGTGCTCGGCGAGCAGATGTGGGTCGCCACCCGCGAACAGGCCGTCGCCGCGGGCTGGTTCGGGCCCGTGGTGGACGAGCGGGTGCTGCCCCGGATCGGCGACGTGGTCGCCGCCGCCCGCGACGACGTCGCGGTCATCGCCACCCGCAGCGAGCCCGGCGAGTCCCAGATGGTCGGCCTGCACGGCTCGATGACCCCCGTCGAGCAGCTCGTCCCGCTGCTCGAAGTCCGCGGCTGAGCCCGCACGTTGGCCCCCTCGCCCGAAAGGCTGCTGTCCCACCATGGCTGAACTGGTGTTCTTCTCGGGCACGATGGACTGCGGGAAGTCGACGCTCGCGCTCCAGATGGACCACAACCACGCCGCCCGCGGCCGCCAGGGCATGATCTTCACCCGCAACGACCGGGCCGGCGCCGCCACCATCTCCAGCCGGCTCGGCCTGCGCGCCGACGCCGTCGAGGTCGGCGACGCGTTCGACTTCCAGGCGTACGTCGTCCAACTCCTCTCGGCCGGCGGCAAGGTCGACTACCTGATCTGCGACGAGGCCCAGTTCTTCTCCGCCGGACAGATCGACCAACTCGCGAAGATCGTCGACGAGTTGGGCATCGACGTGTTCACCTTCGGCATCACCACCGACTTCCGCACCCGGCTCTTCCCCGGCTCCCAGCGGCTGATCGAACTCGCCGACCGGGTCGAGGTCCTCCAGGTCGAGGCACTCTGCTGGTGCGGCGCCCGCGCCACCCACAACGCCCGCACCGTCGGCGGCGTCATGGTCGTCGAAGGCGCGCAGGTCGTGGTCGGCGACGTCGCCGTCAAGGAGGACGAGATCGGCTACGAGGTGCTCTGCCGCCGCCACCACCGCCGCCGCCTCACCGCCGCCACCGCCCGCGCCGCCGTCCTCTCCCCGGACGTCCTCCCCTTCGAGGGCTGAGGCCGGCCGGGATCGTTTCCCCGGGTGACGCGATCGCCGACCCGGCCCCGGCGGCCGCGTCCGCGCGCCACAATGACGGCATGACCTCCCCCCTGATCACCGTCGCCGAACTCGCCGACGCGCTCGGCACCGCGCAGCCGCCCGTCCTGCTCGACGTCCGCTGGGCGCTCGGCGGCCCGCCCGGCGCCGAGGAGTACGCCGAGGGCCACCTGCCCGGCGCGCACTACCTCGACCTCGACCACGAACTCGCCGACCCGCCCGGCCCGGCCGGCCGCCACCCGCTGCCCGACCCCGAACGCCTCGCCGCCGCGCTGCGCCGGGCCGGCGTCCGCGCGGACCGCCCGGTCGTCGCCTACGACGCCGGCCCCGCGCTCTCCGCCGCCCGCGCCTGGTGGCTGCTGCGCTGGGCCGGCCACGGCGACGTCCGCGTCCTCGACGGCGGCCTCGCCGCCTGGACCGCCGCCGGACACCCGCTCACCACCGACACCCCCGCCCCCGGCGACGGCGACTTCAAGGTCGACCCCGGCCACCTGCCCACCGTCGACGCGGACGGCGCGGCCGCACTCGCCCGCACCGGCCTGCTGCTCGACGCCCGGGCCGGCGAGCGCTACCGCGGCGAGACCGAGCCGATCGACCCCCGGGCCGGCCACATCCCCGGCGCCGTCTCCGCCCCCACCGCCGAGAACCTCGGCCCCGACGGCCGCTTCCTGCCCCCGGCGGCACTCGCCGAGCGGTTCGCCGCGCTGCGCCTCACCGACCCCGCCCGCACCGCCGTCTACTGCGGCTCCGGCGTCACCGCCGCCCACCAGCTGCTCGCCCTCGCCCTGGCCGGGCACGACGGCGTCGCGCTGTACCCGGGCTCCTGGAGCGAGTGGTCCGCGGACCCGGCGAACCCGGTCGAGGTCTGAGCCCGACCGGTCCGCCGTTCCCCGGGCCCCCAGGACGGGCCTCCGGCCCGGGGCCCGGGGGCTACTCCGGCTTCTTGCGGCGCGAGCCGAAGACGATCTCGTCCCAGCTGGGCACCGTCGCCCGGCGGCCCGGGCGGACGCCGTCGGCCTCGGCCTGGCGGTCGGTGGTGCCGACCAGGCGGTCCCGGTGCGGGGCGACGGAGCGCGGCATCAGGATGTCCGCGTACGCGGAGCCCGCGCCGACGCTGGCGGCGGGGGCCGCCGTCTCCTCGATCTCCTCCGGCTCCTCGGCGACCGTGGTCTCCACGCTCGGCCCGACCGGGGTGAGGTCGCCGCGGTAGGACGGGACCACGTCCAACAGGCTGGTGAGGGAGTCCCGTTCGGGCACGGCCGCGGCCGCGGCGGACGCCGCGGACGCGGTGGCCTCCCGGGCCTCGCGGACCTGCATGATGCGGTCGGCGGAGGGCCGCTCGATCATCGGGCGGGACGGACGGTCGTGCGGCAGCCGGGCGATCCGCGGGATGAACGGGAAGACGGAGTCCTCCTCGCGTTCCACGTTCTCGCCGATCAGCGCGCGCGCCTCGTCGTCGTTCGGCTGGACCAGCCGCCGCGGCGGGTCGTACGACCAGCTGGCACGCCGGTGCTCGCCCTCGGCGCGGTACGCGAGGATGACCTCCCAGGTGCCGTCGTCGCGGCGCCAGGAGTCCCACCGCTCGCTGTCCTTCTCGGCGCCGCGCAGCGCGAGGCGCTCGGCCACGGCCTCGCCGAGCTGCGGGCCGGTGGACTCGCCGTGCCGGCGGATCGCCGTCTTGCGGGCGCGCTCGGCCATGAAGGCGCGCTCCGCGAGCACCGGCCCCTCGAAGCGGCGGACGCGTTCCACCGAGATGCCGGCGGCCTGGGCGACCTCCTCGGCGGAGGCACCGGCTCGTATCCGCGCCTGGATGTCACGGGGGCGGAGGTGGCTCTCCACCTCGATCTCGATCTGGCCGAGCCGCGGGCGGTCACCCCGGACGGCGGCGCGCAGCCGCTCGTCGATCGGCAGGGTGTACTCCGTGCTGTCGGCAGCCTTGAGCACCAGCCGTGTGCCGTCGTTGCTGACGGCCACGACGCGCAGTTCGGGCACGGTTACCTCCCGGGTGGTGCCTGCCGACGTCACCTGCGTCGCTGCTCCCGTACTGAGTGTGGCCTGCCCGCTGGCGAGTGGCCACAACCTTGCAGAGTTACCCGGCGTGTCGGGCTTTCGCCCGGGCGCGCCGCTGTGGCACGGTTGCCTGTTTGCCACGTCGACGGTCGACATCGCACCCGGGCGCCCGGTCCGGTTGTCTGACGGTTCGTCGACAGCGAGTCCGAAGGCTCAGGCTCCACGAACAGTACTCCATTCGTGGCATCCGGAGGGGCGGCTCGCCGCTCAAGTCTCCCGCGAATCAGCGGAATCTCAAGAGCGGCCACCCCATTGACCCGCCGGCGATCAACGGACGGTGATCATCTTCACATATATCGACCGGAGAGAACCGGATTTTCGACCCTTGTGTCCTTCTTTGGGCAAGATGGAGAGGCTTGTTCGAAATTCCGACACACCGACCGAGGGACAGGGATGCCGCAGCAGAGGCAGCAGTTCGCGCACGGACCGGCCGCTCCCGAGGAGAAGGCGGAGCGCAGACGGCTCGACCTGACGGTCACCCAGGTCGCGGCGAGCGCCATGGCGGCCGTGGCCGGCGCGGTACTCGCTTCGGAACTCGGAGTGTACGGAACGATACTCGGTGCGGCCGTCGTCTCGGTGGGGGCGACCATCGGAAGCGCGCTCTTCCAGCACCTGTTCAAACGCACCGGGGAACAACTGCGCAACGCGGTGGAACGCGGCGCCGAATCCGCTCCGGCATCCGTTCCGGCCCCGCGCCCCGGGCCCGCCCCGGCGGGCGGAATCAGCCAGGAGTGGAACGCGCCCCGGGTGCTGCGCGCGAAACGCCGCTGGACGTGGAAGTCGTACGCGGCGGTCTCCGGGCTGGTGTTCGTGCTCGCGATGGTGCCGATCGTCGCGGTGGAACTCGCGGCCGGGAAGCCGCTGCACGACATCACCACCGGCCAGGACGGCGGCGGCACCTCGTTCAACCCCACCCGGCCGTCCGGCGACCGGCAGCCGCAGGCGCCGGCGGACCGGCCGTCGACCGGGCCGTCCGACCCGCTCCCGTCCGGGTCCCCGACCGGGACCGGGTCCCCGCCCGCCGCCTCCCCGTCCTCCTCGCCGTCGGCCGGTCCCCCGGCGGGGACGGGCGGTCCGGCCCCGCCGTCCGGGGGCGCGAGCGCGGGGGCGACGCCGAGCGGGCAGGCGCCGGCCACCGGCGCCCCGGTGCCGCCGGCCGCCACCCCGGGCGCGCAGGACGCGACGCCCGGGGCGGCGGAGCCGACCGGCTGACCGGCGGGCGGGTCAGGCGCCCAGCACCCGGCGCAGGTAGGCGTTGGCGAACCGGCGCTCCGGGTCGACCTTGTCGCGCAGCGCCGTGAAGTCGCCGAAGCGCGGGTAGACGGAGGAGAGGTACTCGGCGTCCCGGGTGTGCAGCTTGCCCCAGTGCGGGCGGCCCTGGTGGGCCGTCATCAGCCGCTCCACCTCGGTGAAGTAGGAGAGTTCGCGGGTGCCCCGGTACAGGTGGACGGCGACGTACACGCTGTCCCGCCCGTTCGCGGTGGACAGCCACAGGTCGTCCGCCGGGGCCACCCGCACCTCCACCGGGAAGCTGATCCGCCAGTCGGAGCGCTCCACCAGCGCCTTCAGCTCGCGCAGCACCTCGGTCGCCGCCTCGCGCGGCACCGCGTACTCCATCTCGATGAAGCGGACCCGGCGCGGGCTGGTGTACACCTTGTACGCCTGGTCGGTGAACCGGCGCTCGGACCAGGCCCGGCTGGCGACCTTGGCGATGGCGGGGACGGCGCCCGGGAACGCGCGGCCCACCCGGCAGGCGCCCTCCCAGACGGTGTTGGAGAGGAAGTCGTCGTCCAGCCAGGCCCGGAACCCCGGCAGCGGCTCGGCCGGGCCCTGGCTGCGGTTGTTCCGCTTGGTCGAGCAGCGGTCGGTGTGCGGGAACCAGTAGAACTCGAAGTGCTCGTTGACGGCCGTCAGGTCGTCGAAGGAACGCAGCACCTCGTCGAAGCCCATCGGCTTCTCGTGCGCCGACAGCAGGAACATCGGCTCGACCGCGAGGGTCAACGCGCTCACCACGCCCAGCGCGCCCAGGCCGAGCCGGGCGCCCTGGAACAGCTCCGCGTCCTCGGTCGCCGAGCAGGTCCGCACCGAGCCGTCGGCGAGGACGATCTCGACCTCCCGGATCTGCGCGGCCAGCGAGCCGGAGTCCCGGCCGGTGCCGTGGGTGCCGGTGCTGGTCGCGCCCGCGACGGTCTGCACCTCGATGTCGCCCATGTTCGTCAGCGAGAGGCCGGCCGCCGCCAGCAGGCGGTTCAGCCGGTGCAGCGGCAGGCCCGACTCGACGGTGACCGTCCCGGCCTCGCGGTCCAGCTTCCGGACGGCGGTCAGGTTGTCCGGGCGGACCAGCACCGCGTCGTCGGCCGCCGCGATCGCCGTGAACGAGTGGCCGGAGCCCACCGCCTTCACCGGCAGACCGGCCCGCCCGGCGGCGACCACCGCCGCCGACAGCTCCTCGACCGAGCCGGGCGCCACCGCCCGCGCGGGCCGCGCGCTCTGGTTCCCCGCCCAGTTCCGCCAGACCTCGGTCATCTCCAGAGCCTCCCGCTCGCGTGTCCTACCTTCCGGTTCTACCGGTGGGTACGGGGAGCGTAGTCACAACGAACGCGCAGGTCTACGGGTGGCGACGGGCGACCTGCGGCCGGTGGCCCGGGGCCCCGGGGCCGGGCCCTAGAGGCTCGCCGCCGCGAGCTGGTGGCGCAGGCGGGGGAGGCCGGTGTAGGCGGCGGTCGCCGCGAGGGCGGCGGCGGTGACCGGGACCCAGTAGCCGTTGGCGCTGCCCGCGGCGTCGACGACCACGCCGGCGGCGGCGGAGCCCAGGGCGACGCCGAGGGCGAGGCCGGTGGTGGTCCAGGTCATGCCCTCGGTGAGGCGGGCGGCCGGGACCAGGCGCTCGACCAGGGCCATCGCGGTGATCAGGGTGGGGGAGATGGCCAGGCCGGAGAGGAACAGCGCGCCGCCGACCCCGAACAGCGCCGCGGTGCCGTGCAGGAGCTGGGCGGCGAGCACCAGCGGGGCCATCCCGACGGCCATCACGCTGACGCCGACCTGGAAGCGGCGGTCCATCGGGCCGGTGAACTTCAGCGCGCCGAAGACCGCTCCGGCCAGGCAGGAGCCGAGGGCGTACACGGCGAGGACGTAGCCGGAGGCGGCCGGGTGGCCCTGGGCCTCGGTGAAGGCGACGGTGACCACCTCGACCGAGCCGAAGACCACGCCCACCGCGCCGAGCGTCAGGACCAGGATCTGGATGCCCTTGTCGCGGACGACCGAGCTGCCGCCGTGCTGGGTGACCGGGTGGGCGGGCGGCTCGGTGCGGCGCTGGGCGGTGAACAGCAGGACGCCGACCACCAGGAAGACCCCGGCGAGCAGCAGGCCGGACTCGGGGAAGAGCGAGGTGGACAGGGTGGCGGCCAGGATCGGGCCGACGATGAAGCAGATCTCGTCCGCGACCGCCTCGAAGGAGTAGGCGGTGTGCAGCTTGGCCGGCTCGTCCCGGTAGAGGTGGGCCCAGCGGGCCCGGACCATCGAGCCGGTGCTGGGCATGGTGCCCATGCCGGCGGCGAAGACGAACAGCGTCCAGTCGGGGAGGCCGTAGTGCGCGCCGAGCAGCAGGCCGGCGGCGGAGAGCACGGTGACGGCGGTGGCGGGGAGGGCGACGCGGCGCTGGCCGTGCCGGTCGACCAGGCGGGAGATCCGCGGGCCGAGGACGGCGGCGGAGACGGCCAGGAAGGCGGACAGCAGCCCCCCGAGCCAGAACGAGTCCTTGATCCGGCCGAGCATCGTCACGATGCCGATCCCGGTCATGGAGATCGGCAGCCGGGCGATCAGCCCGGTGAAGGAGAAGGCCAGGGAGCCGGGGGCGGCGAATATCTGGCGGTAGCTGGACAGCACGGGGGGTGGCTCCGTCGCGGGTCGGACCGGGTCGAACAGGGGGAAGATGCAACCATCAGTAATGCACGACTATCGCCCACACAGCTTACGAAGCGGGAGCGAACGTCCGCATCCGGGTTGTTCGCGGACATCCCGGACTCCGCCCACTCGGCACGGCCCGGCCGTCACGGGTGGCAGGATCGGTGCCATGTCCGACACGCGCACGCCCAGCCAGACCGATCCGGCGCCGTACGACGCGCTGCTGCTGCTCTCCTTCGGCGGGCCGGAGGGCCCCGAGGACGTGGTGCCGTTCCTGGAGAACGTCACCCGGGGGAGGGGAATCCCCAAGGAGCGGTTGACCGAGGTCGGCAAGCACTACTTCCTGTTCGGCGGCGTCAGCCCGATCAACGCGCAGAACCGCGAACTGCTCGGCGCGCTGCGCAAGGACTTCGCCGACCACGGCCTCGACCTGCCGGTCTACTGGGGCAACCGGAACTGGGCCCCGTACCTGGTGGACGCGCTGCGCGAGATCGCCGACGACGGCCACCGCCGGGTGCTGGTGCTGGCCACCAGCGCGTACGCCGGGTACTCCGGCTGCCGGCAGTACCGGGAGAACCTGGCCGACGCGCTCGCGCGGCTGGCCGCCGAGGGGCGACCCGAGCTGACGGTCGACAAGCTGCGGCACTTCTACAACCACCCCGGCTTCGTCGAGCCGATGGTCGACGCCACCCTCGCCGCGCTCGCCGAACTGCCGGACGGGGTGCGGGACGGCGCCCGGCTGGCGTTCAGCACGCACTCGATCCCGACCGCGATGGCCGAGACCTCCGGCGCCCCCGACGACCCGGCCCGCGGCACCCCCGGCGGTGCGTACGTCGCCCAGCACCTGGACGTCGCCCGGCTGATCGCCGCCGCCGTCGCCGAGCGCACCGGCGTCACCGACCGGCCCTGGCGGCTGGTCTACCAGAGCCGCTCCGGCGCCCCGCACGTCCCCTGGCTGGAGCCGGACATCTGCGACCACCTGGAAGCCGAGCGGGCGGACGGCGCCGAAGCGGTGGTCATGGTGCCGATCGGCTTCGTCTCCGACCACATGGAGGTCAAGTACGACCTGGACACCGAGGCGGTGGCCAAGGCCGCCGAACTCGGCCTGCCGGTCGCCCGGGCCGCCACCGTCGGCGCCGACCCCCGGTTCGCCGCCGCCGTCCGCGACCTGGTGCTGGAACGCGCCGCCGCCCGGCGCGGCGAACCGGTCGCCCGCTGCGCGCTGGGCGCCCTCGGCCCCAGCCACGACCTGTGCCCCGCCGCCTGCTGCCCCAACCCGCGCGCGCCGCGCCCGGCCGCCGCCGAGGCCTGAGCACCCCCGTCCAGGCAAGCCCGTTCGAGCGAACCCGAGAACCGGAGGAACGAGACCCGTGACCGACGACCTGCTGCAGGACCTGCTCGCCACCGCGCTGGAGGCCGCCACCGAGGCGGGTGGGCTGCTGCGCGACGGGCGGCCCGCGGAACTCGGGGTGGCCGCCACCAAGAGCAGCCCGGTGGACGTGGTGACCGAGATGGACCTGGCCTCCGAGAAGCTGGTCCTCGACCTGATCACCGCCCGCCGCCCGGACGACGGCTACCTCGGCGAGGAGGGCGCCGACCGCCCCGGCACCAGCGGGGTGCGCTGGGTGGTCGACCCGCTCGACGGCACCGTGAACTACCTGTACGGCCTCCCCTCCTGGGCGGTCAGCGTGGCCGCCGAACTGCACGGCGAGGCGGTCGTGGGCGTGGTCTTCGTCCCGGCCCGGGGCGAGCTGTTCCAGGCCGTCCGCGGCGGCGGCGCCCACCTGGACGGGCGCCGGCTGGCCGCCCGACCGGCCCCGGAGTGGGGGCGGGCGCTGGTCGCCACCGGCTTCGGCTACCTGCGCGAGCGGCGGGTGCACCAGGCCGAGGTGCTGCAGGCGCTGATGGGCGAGGTGCGCGACGTGCGGCGCGGCGGCGCGGCCGCCGTCGACCTGTGCGACCTGGCGGCCGGCCGATTCGACGGCTACTACGAGCGCGGCCTGGCCCCCTGGGACCGCGCCGCCGGCCTGCTGATCGCCGCCGAGGCCGGCGCGCTCACCGGCTCCCGCCCCGGCCTGCCCGCGGACGGCGAGCTGACCGTCGCCGCCCCGCCCGGCGTCTTCGAACCGCTGCAGGCCCGGCTGGAGGAGCTCGGCGCCTGGCACGACTGACCCCGGCCGCGCCGCCGCGACCGGCAGCGAAAAGCCCCGGCCCGGGGAACCCGGGTCGGGGCGCTCGTCGTACGGAAGTGCGGGTCGCGGGTTTGCGGAGACGGAGAACGGTCAGGCGGCGGAGCGGTGCGTACCGAGGACCGGGTCCACGCCGTGTTCGGTGGCGAGGCGCTGCAGGTCCTCCAGCTCGGACTGCTCCACCTCGGCCAGGAACTCGTCCCCCGACTCGATCGCGCGGTTCAGATCCTGCTCGGCGTTCTTGATCCGCTGAAGGATTCCGGCGGTGAAGGCGTCCATACGGGCCCCCTTTGCTGTGTCGGACGGGCACGGTCCGAGGAACCCCCCGGCACGGGACCCGACGAACCCCGGCGGAGCCCCGGGACCGGATGCGGGATCCGGTCGGGCGCTCGGGCGGCGTGGCAGCCGCGACCCGGTGGTTTTCCGTCCCAGGCCGGTGCGGATGGGGCACTCGGCGGGTGGTGGCCGTGGCGCGCCACGAGGCGGCACCACGGTGTGCACGTGTCCTCCCCACCCCCGGGGCCGGGAAACCTCCAACTCGCTGAAAAGTTGCCCGAGTCACAGTCCAAACAGGTTCGCGCCGCTCCGTTTTCGCGGACGGCGCACCGGACTTACGACTGCTTTACCGCGCGACCAGGCAGGATGGAGGCACCGTCGGATCCCGTCTGCCCGGAATCCGCGCCCGGCGCACCACGGCCCGCACGGGCGGACACGGCCAGGGCCGCTCCAGCAGAAGGGACAACCACCGTGCGGGTACTCGTCGTCGAGGACGAGCAGTTGCTCGCCGAGGCCGTCGCCACCGGCCTGCGCCGGGAGGCCATGGCGGTCGACGTCGTCTACGACGGGGAGGCCGCGCTGCAGCGGATCGCGGTGAACGACTACGACGTGGTGGTGCTCGACCGTGACCTCCCGCTGGTCCACGGCGACGACGTCTGCCGCCGGGTGGTCGAACAGGGCCTGGCCACCCGGGTGATCATGCTCACCGCCTCCGGCGACATCAGCGACCGGGTCGAGGGCCTGGAGATCGGCGCCGACGACTACCTCCCTAAGCCGTTCGCCTTCAGCGAACTCGTCGCGCGGGTCCGGGCCCTGGGCCGCCGCGCCACCGTCCCGCTGCCCCCCGTCCTGGAGCGCGCCGGCATCAGCCTCGACCCCGGCCGCCGCGAGGTCATCCGGGACGGCAAGCCCGTCCAGCTCGCCCCCAAGGAGTTCGCCGTCCTGGAGGTCCTGATGCGGGCCGGCGGCGCCGTGGTCTCCGCCGAGCAACTGCTGGAGAAGGCCTGGGACGAGCACACCGACCCGTTCACCAACGTCGTCCGGGTCACCGTGATGACCCTGCGCCGCAAGCTCGGCGACCCCCCGGTGATCGTCACCGTCCCCGGCTCCGGCTACCGGGTGTGACCCGCCCGCGCCGACCCGACCGGCGCACCGCCGACGTACCCACCGTCTGAGAGGACCCCGGCCATGACCACCCCGCCACTCCCCGGCGGGGCCCCCGGCACGCCCGCCTCGGGCCCGCACCAGGTGCCCCCACGACCGACGCACCCCCCGCGCCGCCCCGACCGCGACCGCGCCGACGACACGTACCACCCCGGCGACGGCCTGTTCGCCTGGCTGTCGCTGCGCCCCACCATCCGGATCCGGCTCACCCTGCTGTACGGCGGGATGTTCCTGATGGCGGGCGTGGTGCTGCTGCTGCTGATGTACTACTTCGTCCGCTCCGCCTTCGACCAGGCCCAGCTGCCGCACCTCACCCTCGGCCCCCGGGTCACGGTCACCCTCAACGGCCAGGAGATCACCGACCAGGCCACCCTGGACCGGGTGATGGGCAGCATCCAGGAGGCCAACAGCAACCAGGCCCTGTCCACCCTGCTGCGCCGCGCCCTGACCGCGCTGGTCTTCCTCGCCGTGATCGCCTTCGCGGTCGGCTACGCGATGGCCGGCCGGGTGCTCCACCCGCTCGGCCGGATCACCCGCACCGCCCGCGAGGTCGCCGGCAGCGACCTACACCGCCGGATCGACCTGGACGGCCCGGACGACGAGCTCAAGGAGCTCGCCGACACCTTCGACGAGATGCTGGAGCGCCTCGACCGGGCCTTCGACTCGCAGCGCCGCTTCGTCGCCAACGCCTCGCACGAGCTGCGCACCCCGCTGGCGATCAACCGCACCCTGCTGGAGGTGCAGCTCGCCGACCCGGGGGCCTCGCCCGACCTCCAGCAGCTCGGCAAGACCCTGCTGGCCACCAACGAGCGCAGCGAGCAGCTGGTCGAGGGCCTGCTGCTGCTCGCCCGCAGCGAGAACGAGCTCACCGAGCGCCGCCCGGTCGACCTCTCCGAGGTCGCCCAGCGGGCGATGGAGCAGACCCGGGCCGAGGCCGCCAAGCGCGAGGTCGAGCTGCGCGCCCGGCTGGCCCCCGCGCCCGCGCACGGCAACGGCGTGCTGCTGGAGCGGATCGCGCTCAACCTGCTGCAGAACGGCACCCGCTACAACAGCCCCGGCGGCTGGGTCGAGATCGCCACCTCGGCGGTCCGCGGCGGGGGCGGCGAGCTGGTGGTGAGCAACACCGGGCCGGTGGTCCCCGGCTACGAGCTGGAGCACATCTTCGAACCGTTCCGCCGCCTCAAGGGCACCGACCGCACCCGCAGCGACAAGGGCGTCGGCCTCGGCCTGTCCATCGTCCGCTCCGTGGTGCGCGCCCACGGAGGCGCCATCGAGGTCACTGCCCGCCCCGGAGGCGGCCTGCGGATCCAGGTCCGCATCCCCTAGCCGCCCGGCCGCCCCCGGCCCCGCCGGGGGCCCCTCACGCGCCCCGGCCCGCCGCGCGCCGCCGGCCGCGCACCGCCAGCCGCCCCCGTCCAGCCGTGTCAGAACGACATAAGCGCTGGACAGGGGCGGCTTGTCATTTGCGGTCGCGACAACTTACGGTGTCGTAACCTACGCAGCCGTAGGTCAGCCCGTCCCATCCGCAGGAGCAAGCCGTGACCATCGCCCCCGTACAGCGAACCGCCACGACCGCCTGGACCGACGCCAGGCTGATCCTCGCGCTCGAGGAGGTCGTGGAGACCGAGCTGAACCGCCACCTCAAGGTGGCCAAGGAGTGGATGCCGCACGAGTACGTGCCGTGGAGCCAGGGGCGGGACTTCGACGGCGTGCTCGGCGGCGAGGCGTGGTCGCTGGAGCAGTCCAAGGTCACCCCGCTGGGCCGGATCTCGCTGGTGGTCAACCTGCTCACCGAGGACAACCTCCCCAGCTACCACCACGAGATCGCGAGCATGTTCGGCCGCGAGGGCGCCTGGGGCGCCTGGGTGCACCGCTGGACCGCCGAGGAGGGCCGGCACGGGATAGCGATCCGCGACTACCTGCTGGCCACCCGCGCCGTCGACCCGGTCGAGCTGGAGCGGGCCCGGATGGCGCACATGTCCGAGGGCTTCGAGTCCGACAACGGGCACAGCATGCTGCAGTCCGTCGCCTACGTCGCCTTCCAGGAGCTGGCCACCCGGATCGCCCACCGCAACACCGGCCACCACTCCGGCGACCCGCTCTGCGACCAGCTGCTGGCCAAGATCGCCAACGACGAGAACCTGCACATGGTCTTCTACCGGAACCTGCTCAAGGCCGCCCTAGAGCTCGCCCCCGACCAGGCCATGCGCGCCATCGCCGACGTGGTGATCAACTTCCGGATGCCCGGCCACGGCATGCCCGGCTTCGAGCGCTCCGCCGCCCAGATCGCCATCGGCGGCATCTACAACCTGCGGATCCACCACGACGACGTGCTGCAGCCCGTGCTGCGCCACCTGAAGGTCATGGAGGTCTCCGGCCTCGGCCCGGTCGGCCAGCACGCCCAGGACGAGCTGGGGGCCTTCCTGGCGGGCCTGGACTCCCAGGCGACCCGCTTCGACGAGCGCCAGGCCGCGCTGCTCGCCCGCCGCGCCGCCGCGGCCGCGGCCAGGGCCTGAGCCGCCCCGCCCCCGCAGTGCCGGCGCCCCGCCGGGGGTCGGTCCGAGCAGCGCCCCGGACCGGCCCCCGACGGGGCGCCGGCGCGCTCGGACGTACCGGTGGGCATGCGGACAATTCGGCCGCGCGGGCCCTGGACGAATGGCCCGCTTTGGCGGCAAACGCCCGCTGTCACGCCCAATGTGACGAAACTCACAGCTGTCCGGAAGGCGTACCCGCCTCCCTCGATGGGGTGATCACCCGTTCGGGTGTTCCGGTGGCTCTCGGTCACCGTCCGCCCCGGCTCCGTCCGCCCCGCCGGTCCCCCAAGGCCCTTCCGCCGTGCGCGAGTTGCCGTCCCCGAGGCGCCCCGATGATCACCGAACGTAGTGGTGGACGAGTTCCGGTCCGACGCGGTTCACCCGTACGGTGGGCGGTGTTCGGGCCCCGTTCGATCACCTCAACGGACCCCTGTCCGGATGTCGATTGAGTAACAGGGCTTGAAGTAAGGCACAATCTCGGCCTCGGGTCGGGCACAAGACCGGCCCCCCAGGCGTTACGTGCGCTGGAGACACCCGCACACACCCAAAGGGGGAGAGCGAAAACTATGGCAACGGACTACGACACCCCACGCAAGACCGATGACGACCTCAACGAGGACAGCATCGAGGAACTCAAGGCCCGCCGTAACGAGAAGGCGTCCAGCTCCGTGGACGTCGACGAGTACGACGCCAACGAGGGACTGGAGCTTCCGGGCGCCGATCTCTCGAACGAGGAGCTCTCGGTTCGAGTGCTGCCCCGCCAGGCCGACGAGTTCACCTGCATGAGCTGCTTCCTGGTGCACCACCGGAGCCAGCTCTACAGCGAGAAGAACGGCCAGCCGATCTGCCGGGACTGCGGCGCCTGAAAACGGTGCGGCACTGGCCCGGGCGGGCGACACCCCTCCGCCGGCCCGGTACGCCGCCCCGCCCGGCCTTGAGCAGCAAGGCCGGGGGCAGAAGCAGCGACCGTCCCGAGCGGTCGCACCCGGTAGGACGCGAGCCGCGCGCCTGCCCCCGCAGGACTCGCAGACGTACCGAAAGGGACGGCCCCACCGCAGGGTGGGGCCGTCCCTTTCGGCTTCCTGGAGCCGCCCGGCGGGCGCTCCGGGGCCGGGAGCGGCCCGCAGCGGCCCGCAGCAGCTCCCGCCGGGCCTTAGCGGCCGCGCTGCTCGGCGTCCCGCTCGGCCGCCGCGGCCCGGCTCAGGGCCTCCGCCAGCCGCTGCGGCGACCGGGTCGACAGGTAGAGGTACGGGGTCGGGTCGGCCGGGTCGGTCACCTCGACCTTCAGCGCCGTCGGCACGTAGCTGCGCAGCAGCATGAACGCCCGCGGGTCGGCCTTCACCGAACGCCAGGCCACCGCCTCCCCGGGGTCCAGCACCTCGGCCGCGCCCAGCGCGCCCACCGGGATCCGAGCCTGCCCCGCCACCAGCGACCCCTGCACCACCCTGATCCGCGCCGAGCCGTACCCGCTCAGTGCGGCGGCCCCCCCGGCCACCCCCACCACCAGCCCGACCAGCGCGCCCACCCCGCTGAACCGGAGCAGGACCAGCGCGAGCGAGAGCCCGAGCGCCACGGACAGCAGCCACCAGGACCGCGGGACGGTGAGACGTTCCTCGTACATGCCTCCCATTGTGGGCACGCCCCGCACCGCACCGGCCCCCGGGGCCCCGCCGTTCCCTGTCTCCGCAAGCTACCGACAGGTAGGGTCGGCGCCGTGAACGGACCCAACACCCCCACCACGCCGCCCGCGGACGCCGTCCTCCCCGACCGCTCCCCGCTGGCGCCCGCTCCCGGCACCCTCATCGGCTCCCACTACGACGAGTGCTTCGGCTGCGGCCCGCACCACCCCCAGGGGCTCCAGCTCACCGCCGTCGCCGGCGAACACCTCGACGTCACCGCGCGGTTCACCGTCAAGCCGGCCCACCAGGGCGGCCCCGGCCTGGCCCACGGCGGCGTCCTGGTCAGCGCGCTGGACGAGACCCTGGGCACCCTCAACTGGCTGCTCGGCGCCCCCGCCGTCACCGGCCGGCTGGAGACGGACTTCGTCCGCCCCGTCCCCGTCGACTCCGTGCTGCACATCCACGCCCGGGTGACCGGCGTGCACGGCCGCAAGGTCTACAGCGCCGCCGAGGGCCGGATCGACGGCCCCGACGGGCCGGTCGCCGTCCGGGCGCAGGCACTCTTCATCCAGGTGAAGCTGGAACACTTCACCACGCACGGTCGTCCAGAGGACGTGCGCAAGATCCTGGACGACCCCGACCAGATCAAGCGCGCCCGAGCCTTCGAGGTGAACCCGTGACCGACCCCGTCCGCCCGCCCGTCGACATCCTGATCCGCCGGCTCGACCCGGAGATCCCGCTGCCCGCCTACGAGCACCCCGGCGACGCCGGAGCCGACCTGCGCACCACCGTCGACGCCGAACTCGCCCCGGGCGAACGGACCCTGCTCCCCACCGGCATCTCCATCGCGCTACCGGACGGCTACGCGGCGTTCGTGCACCCGCGGTCCGGCCTCGCGGCCCGCTGCGGAGTTGCACTGGTGAACGCCCCGGGGACGGTCGATGCCGGGTACCGTGGTGAGATCAAGGTGATCGTCGTCAACCTGGACCCCAAGGAGCCCGTCAGCTTCAAGCGGGGCGACCGGATCGCCCAGCTGGTCATCCAGCAGGTCGAGAAGGCGCGCTTCCACGAGGTGGGTGAACTCCCGGGTTCGGTCCGTGCCGAAGGCGGGTTCGGGTCGACCGGAGGCCATGCCGCGGTCTAGCATGCGCCGCGGTCTCGGTTCCGCCGAGCAGCACGACGAGCGGGTGGAAGCGGTGCGATTGCAGCGGTTTTCGGCCGGTCCGATGGGTAGCAGGTAGCAGATATTCGCGTTCGGTCTTGGATTCGGTCTTGGACCGGGAAGGACAGTGACCGTGTTCCGTCGTCGCAAGAGCGAGGACGCTGTCGAGCAGCTCGCCGAGGACGCCATCAGCGCCGACGAGACGGCCGATGACGTCGAGGATTCCGTCGAGAACGAGAGCGACGCCGAACCGGACCCGACCGAGCGGGTCGGCCTCCCGCCGGCCCCGCGCCCGGACGGGCCGTGGGACGTCTCCGAGTTGGAGAAGCCCGAAGAGGGCCGCGTCGACCTCGGGGGCCTGCTGATCCCCGGTGTCGAGGGCATGGAACTGCGGGTCGAGGTCGCCGGTGACGCGATCGTCGCCGCCACCCTGGTCCTGGGCAACAGCGCCATCCAGCTCCAGGCGTTCGCCGCCCCCAAGTCCGAGGGCATCTGGGGCGAGGTCCGCGAGGAGATCGCCAGCGGCATCACCGGCCAGGGCGGCGCCGTCGAGGAGGAGGAGGGCCCGCTCGGCTGGCACCTCCGCGCCCAGGTCCCCGTCCAGCTCCCGGACGGCACCCAGGGCGTCCAGCTGGTCCGCTTCGTCGGCTGCGACGGCCCCCGCTGGTTCCTCCGCGGCGTGATCTCCGGCCAGGCGGCCGTCCAGCCCGAGCTGGCCGGCATCCTCGAAGAGGTCTTCCGCCAGACCGTCGTGGTCCGCGGCGAAGCCCCCATGGCCCCCCGCGACCCGATCGTCCTCAAGCTCCCCGAGGACGCCCAGATGGTCGCGGACGGCGCCGCCGCGCCCGCCGAGCCCGAGTCCCCCTACGCCGGCGGCTCGATCGACCCCTTCTCGCGCGGCCCCGAGATCACCGAGGTGCACTGACCTCCCGGACGCCCCGCGTCCCCGTCCGCCCCCGCGCCACCCGGCGCGGGGGCGGATTTGCTTTGCGGCCGCCGGTCCCCGTACAGTTCCGGAGTCGCGCCGAGAGGGGCGAACGAAAGCGAGTTCGAGGAAACACCGGTGAAACGGTGGCGAAAACCTCTGATAAGCTGGGAACACGAAAGAACGAAGCGCCCGGAGAGTCCGCAGGAATGCGGCTCGAAGGAAGCGTCCGTTCCTTGAGAACTCAACAGCGTGCCAAAAGTCAACGCCAGATATGTTGACATCCCCGGCCTC